>JBBDXQ010000086.1:0-16644 GCA_040902265.1 Anaerolineales bacterium | reverse complement strand
TCTGGGGCAGGATCACTTTAGTAGCCATTTGGCCTCATAGGGTTTATTTTATCAAACCAAGGTGGGGGGGGGTTGTGCTACCGGTGAAGCGCACGGGCAAACAGAACCGCCCGACTATGCTTGGCACATGCTTTCTCAAAACTTATTGAATTCACCAAAATGCCACAGTATTCCAGAGGGGTCATGCAAGAAACACTCTCTACCCCAGTCATATACTTTTATTGGGGTTAATTTAACGCCTTGATATTTAGCAGCAAGATCCAATGCTGAAAGTTCATCCCAATACTGGCCGATATCATCAACTTCCAGGAAGATCATTGAATTGTCTATCCAGTCCCGCACATAGGCATCCTGTAAATAAAAACCCCAATCCCTCTATTTTGAAACAAGACATGTCCTGAGTCAAAACATTTTCTTGAAAACCCAAGTCACGGTAAAAACTCCTTGACTGCTCAAAGTTCTTGGCCCCAACAAATGGCCGAATAGATTTAGCTGAATGCTTCACTTTTTCGCCCTATTACTTAGTGATTAAATTATCCACAATAATCTCTACCACGTCGCGCACTTCCATCCCAGGCGCATCCACCTTGGCTGCGTCGCTGAGCATGATCATACAGAAGGGGCAGCCCACTGCCAGGGTCTGGGCGCCGACATCCTTTGCCTGGCGAATGCGCTCGGCGCCGACCCGCGAAGTGCCGGGCTCCTCTTCCTTCCACATCTGGGCGCCGCCCGCGCCGCAGCAGAAAGATTGCTTGCCGCTCTTCACCATCTCCACTACATCAGCATCCACCGCGTTGAGCACACTGCGTGGCTCGATCAGCACACCGTTCTGGCGACCCAGGTAGCAGGGATCGTGCAGGGTCATTTGGGTGGCGGCACCGGCTTTCACCTTGAGCCGCCCAGCCTTGATCAGTTCATCAATAAATTCAGTGTGGTGCACCACATCATACGAGCCGCCAAACTGCGAATATTCCTTTTCCAGCGTGTGCATACAGTGTGGGCAGGTGGTCAGGATGCGCTTAGGTGCCACCGCGTTCAGCATTTCCACGTTTGCGGTGGCTAACTCATTAAAAAGAAATTCGTTGCCCGCCCTGCGCGCCGAATCGCCGGTGCATTGTTCTCGCTGACCCAGCACGGCATAACTCACTCCGGCAGACTCTAGTATCTGCACCAAGGCGCGGGCCGTCTTTTGCGCGCGTGGGTCGGTGGCCGGGGCGCAGCCTACCCACCACAAGATCTCTGCATCCGTATTTTGTTCGACCGTGGGAACGTTCAATCCCTCAGCCCATTTGAGGCGTTCAGTCGGCGGGACGTTCCAGGGATTCACACTGCGTTCCATACCGCGGAAGGCCACCTGCCATTGATCAGGCGCTTTGTTTTCCATCAGCACCATCGAGCGGCGAATATCCATAATGTCGCGCATGGGGTCATTACCTACCGGGCAAATATCTGTGCAGGCGCCGCAGGCAGTACAGGCCAGCACCGCTTCTTCGCTGATGGCAAAATCAAGTAATGGTTGGCTGCTGGCTTGACCTTTTTCCAACCGGGCACCCTCATCGTTTAGGAAATAGCGCTTGTTAATCTCCATGGCGGCAGGAGATAGCACCTTACCGGTGGTATAGGCCGGGCAGGCATCCTGGCAGCGGTTGCACATGATGCAAGCGTAGGCATCCAGGATCTGGTGCCAGGCGAAATCTTCAATATGCGATGCACCGAACTTTTCGATGCTGGTGTCTTCGAAATTCAGCTTATCCAGCTGCCCAGGTGAAGGGCGTTCGGGACGCAACAGAAAATTCAGCGGCGCCATAAAAATGTGGATATGCTTTGAATACAGGAAGTATGGGAAAAAGGCCATGATGAGGCCGATGGCCAACCAGAAACCAACATGCTCACCAAGTATCAAAGCCGGACTAGATAGTCCTGACAAAATAGACGAAATGGAACTGGCGAAAGGTTGCCAAGGGTCGGGGCCAGCCAGGGCTAGTTTGAACGTCTGCCCGGCGAAGCGACTGCCCACGTGAAACAAAATGAAGAAACCAACGATCAATGAATCACGACGCATGCCGGCACGCGCCTTGGGATGCACCAGCGTCGACTCGCGGATACGGAGGGCGGAGGGGCGCAAGATGAAACGGCGCGCCAACAAGGCGCTCATGCCGACAAGCGCGCTCACGCTGAGCACATCGGCCAGTAGCCTATACCCGCCCCCGAGGATGCCTTCGCCCAGGAAAACATAGTTGGGCAGCATGCCCTCCAACACATCGCCGATATTGACAAACAAATAAAACATGAAAGCCCACACCACCATGGCGTGTAGCAGACTGGTGATTAAACGCCGGCGCCAGGTGGGCGTGAGGGCGACGGTCTTAACAGCTACGTCGAGCAGGCGCTCGGGGACCAGCTTCCAATCCGGCTTGCCGTGACCGCGGGCAATGATGCGCACGATGCGCCGGGCAGCGCGTAAGACGAGCGCTAGTGTTACTAACGCAGCCAGCAAAAAGATTATTTTCTCTGCGACTGTGAGCATTGCGGGAATTATGGGGAGTTTACCATAGAGAAAAAGACGGCCTTGCGGCCGTCTTTCTGTGTTACTTGGTCAACTAAGAGGCGCTTACGGCGCTCCCGCGCCATAAGCGAACTCTTCATCCGTGGGTGTTCGACCGGAAGGGTCATGCACATATACCCAATCACCTATGTTGGCCCACTCGAAGAACCAATGGGCATCGCCAATCGAAAGGTTCACACATCCGTGGGACCCCTGGTACCCAAAGAATTGCTTAGGGCGCCAATATGCCCCGTGAATAGCACGCGCCTGATCGTAATACATGGTCCAGGGGACATCAGCCAGATAGTAGTAACCGCCAGTACCACCAGAAAAGTCACCGCTCATTGGGGTGGTTTCGTTCTTTTCATAGATCTGGAATAAACCAGGCCGAGTCCACAGATTGTCTAACCCAGTGGCAACCAGTGTCGCAAACACTAACTGGTTGCCTTCGTATGCCGAAATCGATTGCTGTTCAAGATTTATCTCGATCCAGCGGCCATTGTCCACGCCTTCCGGAGGTTGAGTAGCAGGTACGACCAAGCGCATTTGCAGAGAGTTCAGCCACAAGTCCGGGCCAACCAGATACCATGAAAGGTCCCCGCTGACTTGGGTATCGAAAACCTCCAGAACACTATAAGCAGCAAATGTCCCGGAACGGGTTGCCTGAAGACTTGGAGCTGTCCGAGCTTGAAATGGCGCGGTTTCACCGGCTGCATACTCCAAAACCCAGCCGAAAGTGCGCTGCGGAGGCGAATTGAGCTGAACCCCCATACCGAAGCGGCGCACCTCAACCGGTGAGAGATCACTACGGCGCATCCAGCCTAAATCTGTAAGGTAATAGTTGATCCCATCCACCTGCTGCACCGAGTTATAGGTAATGTAATGGGAACTGGAGCCGGGCTTCATATAAGCTGATGGATTTGTGTAGGCCACCGCATCCGCTATCGTAGCAAATATGGGGCGCTGCAATACCTGGTCCCCTTCCATCGTGTTGACGATGGCATAACTTATATCGAGCTCGCTTAATGCGGGGTCGACCAGGCTAACCGGTAGAGGCTGCAACGGGACCGTGATGCCCAGTTTAGCAAGTCGGGTGAAATAACCCCACGATCCATAAGGCAAGCAATCCGCGTCAATACTATAAGGACCGGGGAGGCAAAGCGGCTTATCTTCCAGGGGTCTTGCATAAACCCTTTGGGGGGTCAGACCAGCCAAAAGGATTGTAAACAGGATCAGGGCGAATATTCGTTTCATAGGAAAATTATATCCGCCTAAGATGCAAGGGGCTATGCGTTATTTGGCGGCTCCTTCTGCTTCCAAGCGCATGCCGCGTATGTAAGCTATGGCTAGCAAATTGAGCAACACGGTAACCGCAACGATGAACCCAAAGCCCAGGGCGTACAAGGTCGGCGAGATGGCGCTGGCCAAGGCGCGGCCGATAGCCGCGCTGGTAAAAAAGCCAGCCATCATCGTGGCGCGGGCTTGTGGCAGCACTTCGGTTATCAGTGGGATGGAGCTAACGATGTAAAACTCGAAACTGATGTAAAAAAGGAAGAGGCTAAACACTGCCCCTAGCAGCGATCCTTCCATGAACGGCAGCATGATCACAGCCAGGCAATTGACAGCTAACCCGAGAAAGATAGCGCGGCGCTTCCCAAGTCGGTCAGTGACAAACGCTACCAACCCTTCTCCGCCCAATTCAGCCGCGCCCAGTACCGCGGCAGTACCACCCAACGCTACCAGGCGCAACTCGAAGCTGGCCTCCAGCCACAGGCCAAAAGCCAGGTTGATCAACTCGTTGGCAGCACATGCCGCCAAGGTTAAAGCCATAGCGGCCAACGCACCTTTTGAATGCATCAGCACGCCAAAGTTTGCGAAAATGGTAGGCGACTTGCCGGTCTTAGGCGAATCAGCTGGGATGGAAATATAAAAAATTATGGCGGACAAAATTGCGAGGAACCCGAGTAAGTAAAACGGCCCGATCCAATTACTGCTGGCGATCACCCAGCCAGCCAGCGGGATCCCTATGATGTAAGCTGCCGACCAGCTAAGCTCCGTGGCGGTGATGGCCATGCCGCGGCGCGCATAGGGCACACGATCAGCGATGAAAGCCTGCATGGTTGGGTCAAAAGTGACCTTGCCCACAGTGGTCAGCATTAAGGCGATTACGAAACCCGGAAAGGTCGGCCAGAATACGACCACGGCCACGCCGAGAATGAAGAGACCCATGCCGATCAGCATGCCTGTTTTGCGCCCTCGGCTGTCCCCGAAGGAGGAGAAAAGCGGCCCGAGGAAGGCGGCTACCAGGGAGCGCGAACCGATCGCCAGGACGAGCGCGCTGGACGAAACTCCCAGGCCATCGCGGAAGGCAGGCAGCAATGGATACACCATGCGATAAGCCGTGGCGGTGATCAGCCGGATAAAAGTAAATAGAAAGATCTGAAGGGAGAGTGTTTTTTTCATTTTTCGCGTTGTTCTTTGGCAGTAATTTACTGTAACCTGGCAGGAGAGCCAAGCTACTTCAACACAACTGTCCAGCTGCCTTCTGTTAACTATTTACTGGTGCATGTTTTTCAACATGGGAATTTGGATCCCGTGCTTTTTGGCGAATGTGATGGCCTCTTCGTAACCCGCGTCGGCGTGGCGCACCACGCCCATACCCGGGTCGATGGTCAGGACGCGCTCGAGTCGCATGCTGGCTTCGGGTGTGCCATCCGCCACGATCACCTGGCCGGCATGCTGGCTAAAACCGATGCCCACGCCGCCGCCGTGATGGAAGGAGACCCAGGTGGCGCCGCCAACCGCGTTGAGCAGCGCGTTCAAAATGGGCCAATCGCTGACCGCATCTGTGCCGTCCTTCATACCTTCCGTTTCGCGATTGGGGGAAGCCACCGAACCAGAATCGAGATGATCGCGCCCGATCACGATCGGGGCGCTAAGTTCACCGCTCGCCACCATTTGGTTGAAGCGCAAACCCGCCCTTGAGCGCTCGCCATATCCCAGCCAGCAAATGCGCGCTGGCAAACCCTGAAAGGGGATACGTTCGCGGGCCAGAGTTATCCAGCGTTTCAAGTGTTCATCTTGCGGAAAAAGTTCAATGAGGGCAGCATCGGTCTTGTAAATATCTTCTGGGTCTCCGGACAAGGCTACCCAGCGGAAAGGCCCTTTGCCCTCGCAGAACAGTGGGCGAATATAGGCCGGCACAAAGCCGGGGAAAGCGAAAGCCTGCTTAACGCCAAAATCAAAGGCGCGTTGGCGCAGATTATTGCCGTAATCGAATACTTCGGCGCCAGCTTTCTGGAACTGCAGCATTGCCTCCACTTGGGCAGCCATGGAACGCTGTGCCTGTTGCTCATACTCCTTTGGATCGCGCAGGCGTAATTCGTCTGCTTCCCGCAAACTAAGTCCCGTAGGAATATAGGTCAACAGGTCATGCGCCGGCGTCTGGTCGGTGACCACATCCGGAACCACATGGCGGATGACAAGTTCTGCGTAAACCTCCGCAGCATTGCCGATCAACCCAATAGACCTCGGCTGCTGCTTTCCTATGTACTCTTCAACCGAGGTCATGGCCTCTTCGAGATTATCGACCACTTCATCCACGTACCCAAGGTCCTGGCGCCGCCTGGCGCGCAGCGGGTCGATCTCCACGATCAACCCTACGCCTTCGTTCATGCTGATGGCCAAAGGTTGCGCGCCGCCCATGCCACCCAGGCCGGCGGTCAGCACGAATTTGCCCTTCAGTGAGTTCCAGCCGCGCTGGCGTGCCAGGGACCCCAGGGTCTCGTAGGTGCCCTGCAATATGCCCTGGGTGCCGATGTAGATCCACGACCCAGCCGTCATTTGGCCGTACATCATCAAGCCCTTGGCGGCCAGATCATCAAAATGCTCTTGCGTTGCCCAATGCGGCACCAGGTTGGAATTGGCGATCAGCACGCGTGGTGCGTCAGTGTGTGTGCGGAACACCGCCACCGGCTTGCCAGATTGCACCAGTAAGGTTTCATTCGGCTCCAGCTTAAGAAGCGAATCCAGGATGGCGTCGAAGGATTCCCAGTTTCGCGCCGCCTGGCCGCGGCCGCCGTAGACTACCAGGTCCTCGGGACGCTCAGCCACATCCGGATCCAGGTTGTTCTGGATCATGCGATAGGCCGCTTCGATCAGCCAGTTCTTGCAAGCAAGCTGAGAGCCGCGCGGGGCGCGTACCTCGCGGGGGTTAGCCACTGATCTGCTCCTGGTCTGCTCCATACTCAAGCAGGAGCCAGGGATCAAACAACATAAAGAAGTCGCTAGTACGCCAGAAAAGATATTCAGTTTTTTCTTCCTCACTAGCCTGCGTATCGTAATAAGCCATCGGCTCGATGAAGGTTCCCGCCTGGCCCAGGCGTGTCTCAAGATGCAAATGCGAGTCACTGACAAAATAAGTGCTGCCGCTATCGCCAACCAGGCCGATCACCTGACCACAATCCAGGGACTCGCGGATCTCGAAGGGCGCCAGCTCTTGCATATGGGCATACAGTAAATACAAGGATTGCCCGCCTTCGATCGGATACAAGGCAGCCAGGTCTGCAGGTAGCCATTCAGCCGGAGTCTCGATGATCAGGTAATTTCCGTAAACTAGGTTAAAACCAAGCCCCGCCATGGTGCCGTTCAACATCGATTGGATCGGCGTACCCTCAATATGGTCGCCCACGCCATCCCGGCGGTAATAAGCAAAATCCACTCCGTGGTGTCCGGTCTCTTTGTTCTCGCCCATGGGTGGAATGAAAGCCTGGGTTTGATATTTAGGCAGATCGGTCAATGCATGGTCCTTCAAGGGGGAGCAAACTGCGCTGGCCGGGATCGGAGTCACACTGGGGGTTACGGAAGGCGTGCTGCTCGACTGAGTCGTTACCGTAGCGGATAAGGTAGGTGATGAGGTCGGACTTGGAGTCGGAATGGATAATGGGGCGGAGCAGGCAGCCAGCAAAATGACCAACAGGCTTTGCGATAACTTCACGGCGCAATTCTAACCCCCGATTCCCAGGTGGGCTTAACCACCATAAGAATCGGTGTACACACTTGCATGCATTTTTGGTTTCCTTCACCTTCATTGCAGCAGAAACAGCTTGCATTTGCGGGTGTTATCATTGGCGGCAATCTAAACGGTTAGGAGACAGAGTGAAGAAAATTAGCGTTGTGGGGGTCGGCTATGTCGGCTTGGTTACGGCTGCTTGTTTCAGCGACTTGGGCAACAGCGTCACCGCCTTGGACGTGGACGAAAACCGCATCGCCGGCCTCAAGCAAGGTCGCTTGCCTATCTACGAACCTGGCCTGGAAGAATTGGTGACACGCAATGTGGGGGCTGGACGCCTGCATTTCACCACGTCATATAAGGAAGCGCTAAAGGACTGTGAATATATATTCATCTGCGTCGGCACCCCTTCAGGAGTCGATGGTGAAGCGGATTTGAAATATGTGGAGTCGGCTGCCCGCTCGATCGCCGAGACCATGCAAGCGCCACTTATCGTGATCAACAAGTCCACGGTACCCGTGGGTACCGGGGACTTTGTGGCCGAGATCATCAAAGCCGCCCAACCTAAGCCGATGGATTTCTGGGTGGTATCCTGCCCCGAATTCCTGCGTGAAGGCGCGGCCATCGCCGACTTCATGAGCCCGCACCGCACGGTGCTCGGCTCGCTAAGCCGCGAGGCGGCTGACAAGGTGGCCCAATTACATCTGCCGCTGCGCTCCCCCATTGTCATCACCAACCTACGCACCGCGGAAATGATCAAATATGCTTCGAACGCTTTTCTAGCCACCAAAATATCCTATATTAATGAAATTGCGGATATATGCGAGTCGCTGGGAGCTGACGTAAAAGAGGTTGCTGCTGGCATGGGTTTCGACCCGCGGGTAGGCAAGCAATTCCTCGAAGCCGGCCTGGGTTATGGCGGTTCTTGTTTTCCCAAGGATATTAAAGCCCTGGCCTTTATGGCCGAGGAATTAGGCCACGAGCCGCGCATTCTCAACTCCGTCATGGAAGTGAACAGTCGCCGCCGCCAAATGATGGTCGATCGTTTGCAACTCATGCTTGGCGACCTCAAGGGTCGCACGATTGGCTTGTTGGGGTTGGCCTTCAAAGCCAACACGGACGACATGCGCGAAGCGCCATCCATCGACATTGCCGAAGCCTTGTTGGCAGCTGGCGCCAAGGTACGTGCCTTTGATCCCGTAGCCATCGAAGTCGCCCGCAAGCTGCTGCCAAAGGTAGACATGGCCAGCGATGCCTACGACCTGGCCAACGGGGCTGACGCCCTGTTGGTCGTGACGGAATGGAATGAGTTCAAGAACCTAGACCTGGAACGCATCCGGGCCAGCATGCGCCAACCGGTGGTGTTGGACGGTCGCAATATTTACCAACCCGACCTCATGCAACGTCTCGGTTTTACCTACCAGGGAATTGGCAGAGGTTACAACGGTAACGGCACCGTAAAAACTGAGATCAAAGTCCGACCGAATGCCGCCTGAAATCAAAAAAGATAAGCCGCCGGTCTGCGACTACGAGGGATCGGACTATCAGCAACGCTTCTGGGAGAAGGCGGACCGCCAGTACGAAGACCAGGTAGAAGCCATCGCCATCCAGCGCTTACTGCCCAAGAGCGGCACACTGTTGCTGGAAGTCGGCGCTGGCGCTGGGCGCAACACACCGCGCTACAACGGCTTCGCGCAGATTGTGGTGATGGATTATTCCACCACGCAGTTGGAACAAGCCCAGGCGCAGCTGGGAAGCAGCCATCGCTATATTTACGTGGCCGCCGATGTTTATAAGCTCCCCTTTGTGAATGGCCTTTTCGACACCGCGACCATGATCCGTGTCATCCACCACATGGCCGCGCCGCCTGAAGCCCTGGCGCAGATCCGCCAGGTTTTACGACCAGGAGGCACCTTCCTTTTGGAATATGCCAACAAACGCAATCTAAAAGCTATTTTTCGCTATTGGCTGGGGAAACAAGATTGGAATCCTTTTGACCAGCGCCCTATCGAGTTCGTGCCGCTCAACTTCGACTTCCATCCCAAGGCCATGCGCCGTTGGCTTGACGAGGCGCGCTTCAGTATCGCCCGCCAACTAACCGTCTCTCACCTCCGGGTGGGTTGGGCCAAGCGCTGGCTGCCGCTGAAGCTGTTGGTTGGCTTGGATGCGTTGTTTCAGCCCAGCGGCGCATTGTGGCAGTACACGCCCAGCGTTTTCGTGCGCGCCGATGCAACCGGCGAGTCGCCACTCGCAACACCAGGTACGTTTTTCAAGTGTCCTGAATGCGGCACGGCCTTACCCGAGGCCAAAGCAGAGCACCTAGATTGTTCTGGCTGCGGCCGGCAGTGGGGGTTTAAAAATGGGATCTATAATTTCAAGGAACCCGCCGACCAGTAATTAGCGAAATATTATTGGGAAGGTCATCCCGAATCGTTCACTAATCTCCGCTATTGACTCAATTCAACTTCAATTATTTGCGCAAAAACGGAGTAAGGCTGGGCGCCTACGACAGCAATGCCGTTAATTAGAAAGGTCGGGGTGGAACTGATACCTAACCCGGCTGCCTCATTGTAATCAGCTCGCACTGCATCGCCGTACCGTTCTTCATCAAGACAAACGGTAAATTCGCCAAGCTCCAGCCCAAGCTCGGTCGCATAACCCAAAAACGCATCGCGTTCCAGACCAAGGCGCCCGCTAAAAAGCAGATCATGGTATTCCCAAAACACGCCTTGTTCCAAAGCACACTGACCCGCCAGGGCTGCCGGGTATGCATTGGGATGGATGCTTGAGATCGGAAAATCCTTAAAAACGAAGCGAACCTGGTCGCCAAAATCCGCCAACAGGCGCGGATGGGTTTCGAGGGCATACCGTTGGCAATAGGGACATTCGAAATCGGCGAACTCGACGATCGTAATAGGCGCGTCTTCCGGCCCTAAGACAGGGTCATCACTATTGATCGTTACTTCATGGCGCGGCAGGTTCTCGATTTGAGCGGCGACATCGCTGGCTGGCGCGGCTGCCTGGGGTTGTTCATATCCCCAGATCAAGTAGCCCAGCAGTAGCCCGATGGCTAGACCCAAAATTGCATTTAAGTGGTGCCGCTTGATCCGAAACTGGATCGATTCTTCTTCTGGCGGCGTTGCTTTTTTCTTTCGCTTGGCCGGTTTCTTTACGGGAGGCATGGCCCGATTATATCTGTGGATCCCAAGCGTATAATGCCGACATGGATGCTGCTCCCTCCGCGCAAGGCCTGGACCTGCGTATACCGTGGATGAATGCAGCCGGCAGCCTAGGCTTTGCCCCCGATCCACGCGGTCCCATCCCCTTCGACGCATTCGGCGCCTTCGTTACCAACCCCATCAGTGCCCAAGCCCGGCGTGCCAGCCGCCCACCGCGGCAGCTCAGTTTTCCGGGCGGCGTATTGCTGCACACCGGCCACCCCAACCCAGGGCTAAGCTCTGCGATCAAACGCTTCGCGGCTGCCTGGGCCCGCGCCCCATTGCCGATCATCGTGCACCTGCTTTCTACCAAGCCGGCTGAGCTACGCAAAGCGGTCTTGCAAATAGAAGAACACGACAATGTGCTGGCTATTGAAGTTGGCGTGGATGCTGATTGTTCGCCACAGCTTACAGCTGAGCTAGCCAAGGCCGCCCAGGGGGAACTGCCGATCATCGTCCAGTTGCCCCTGCAGCGGGCCAGCGAATTGGCTTATGCTGCATTGGAAGCTGGTGCGGCCGCGATTAGCCTGGGACCAGCGCGCGGCGCCCTCCCAGGCCCGGATGGCACCTTGATCAGCGGCCGCCTATACGGCCCTGCCCTTTTTCCACAAGCACTAGAAATTGTGCGCGAATTGAGTAGGTTGAAGCTTCCATTGATTGCGGCTGGCGGCGTCGAAACCAAAGCACGGGGCGAGGCAATGCTCGCTGCCGGAGCGCTGGCGGTGCAAATGGATGTGGGCTTGTGGAAAAGCAGTAATCAGGTGTTCCCCAGTTCCTAATTACTCCCGTTCCAACCAAATCGTCACCGGGCCATCATTATTAATTTCGACCAGCATGTGAGCGCCAAAGCTGCCTGTCTGGATGGATATGCCGTGTGCGGTTAATAATTCGGCAAAGCGCGCCACCAGCGGCTCGGCCAGTTCCGGAGGCGCGGCGCCAACAAAAGAAGGCCGGCGGCCTTTGGCCGTATCGGCCAACAAGGTGAACTGCGATACCACCAATGCCGATCCGCCGATCTCCAGAAGCGAAAGATTCATCCTGCCTTCTGCATCCTCGAAAATGCGCAGGTTAGCGACCTTGTCTGCCAGGTATTGCACCTGGAGTTCTCCATCCGCCTGGCCGATCCCCACCAGCGCTAGGATGCCGCGGCCAATACGCGCAACCTCTTTTTCGTCCACTCTGACCGCTGCCGAACTGACGCGCTGCACCAAAATTCTCATGGGGCGCGCAGTATAACATCGCCATGTGAATCATCCGCGCCAGCACCTGCTTGCCCGTATAATTCGCGCGTGCCGCAGGCTCCCTTTCTTTCCCTCATCATTCCTGCCTATAACGAGGAGCAGCGGCTCCCCGACACTTTGCAGAAAATTCACAATTTTTTGACAGCCCAATCCTACTCCAGCGAGGTATTGGTCGTTGAGAACGGCAGCGCTGACCATACCTTTGAAGTGGCACAAGCCTTTGCTGAGGAGCACTCCTCCTTCAGGGTGCTGCGGGCTGGCGACCGCGGTAAAGGCCTGGCGGTGCGCCAGGGCATGCTGGCAGCCGCGGGGCAGCACCGCATGATGGCGGACGCGGACCTCTCCATGCCGGTTGACCAAGTCAATCGTTTCCTGCCCCCACAGCAAACAGGCGCCAATATCGTCATCGCTTCGCGTGAAGCGCCCGGCGCGGTGCGTTACAACGAGCCCAATTACCGCCATGTGGGCGGCCGGGTGATCAACAACTTGATCCGCCTGATGGCGCTGCCCGGGCTGCAGGACACGCAGTGCGGCTTCAAGTGTTTTACCGCTGCGGTAGCCGAGGACCTTTTTTCCAAACAAACTATCCTGGGCTGGGCCTTCGATGTGGAGATCCTGTACGTGGCGCGGCTGCGCGGGTATTCTATTGTCGAGCTGCCCATCCCCTGGTACTACAGCCCGCAGAGCCACCTGCGCCCGATCCATGACTCTTTCCGAATTTTCTTCGACCTGCTGCGCATCCGAAGCAACGCCCGCCGGGGACTGTATGACCGCAAGGCTTGACACTACGCGCGTGCCGCATTACCCCAGCCTGGAGTTCGAGGACCCTTTGTGGGCCGCCGGCCTGACCCGGCTGGCGGGCATTGACGAAGTAGGCCGGGGTGCGCTGGCCGGCCCGGTGTATGCCGGGGCGGTGGTGCTGCCCTCCCGCACCAGCATCCTGGCGGAACTGTACGGCGTGCGCGACTCCAAGCAGATGACGCCGGAGGAGCGCGCGGAGTGGGCGCCGGTGATCATGGAAAAAGCCCTGGAGTATGCCGTCGGCTGGGCAAGCTGCAAAGAGATCGACCGTTACGGCATTGCGCCAGCCACCAAGCTGGCGGCGCGCCGCGCTCTAAAAGGTCTGCCTGCCCAAGCTCAACATCTTCTGCTTGACTATATTAAGCTCGAGAAAGTGCAACTTCCGCAAACGCCGATTCTGGGAGGAGATGCTCGCTGTCTGAGCATTGCAGCAGCCTCCGTGATCGCCAAAGTGGCGCGAGATGCTGAATTGCGCGCCTTGGACAGGCGTTTTCCGCGGTATGGATTTGGTTCGCATAAAGGTTACGCTACTGAAGAACATTTGGCGGCCATAAAAAAGCATGGGCCATGTTTGCATCATCGCTTCAGCTTCGCTCCCATGCGTGTGGGGTGACTGAATGCGAGGTCCTTTACTTTTAGTCCTTGTCCTCCTTGCAGCCTGCACAGCCAACCAAACTCAAAGTCCCATTTCCATCGTTGAGCCCACGCCGACTAGTCTGGCGCAGACCGAGAGCCCGCATGCGATTGAAATGCAATCAGCTACCCCGGGTTCTCCCACAGAGCTCGCGCGAACGCTATATTCGATCGACGCGGTTTTTGACTTTGAAGCACACTCCCTCAGCGCCAATCAATCGATTCGTTACGTGAATCAAAGCGTTAACGACATGAACCAGCTCATTCTGCGTTCCTTCGCCCACAACTACGGAGCGGACTTGCAGATCACAGGGTTGAAACGGGCGGACGGAGGTCTGGTTGATTCCTTTGAGGACGGGGAAGGCAGATGGTCTGTGCATCTGTTCGATCCTCTCCCGCCGAATCACGACGTAAATCTGCTAGTTACCTTCACCCTGAGCCTGCCCAATGCGAATGGGCCACTGGGCTGGAACGCGCGCCAGACGAATTTCATAGATTGGTATCCGTTCATTCCGCCATTTTTTCATTCTGGATTTTATGAATTTACCGACCGCGAGCCAGCACTCGTCGGCGAATACCAGGTTTACGAGAGCGCCGATTTCAATGTGCACCTGGAGTTGGCTAACGCGCCTGGCACGCTCACAGTGGCCGCTGCAGGCTTGCTTGCGGAAAGCGGCGGCCTGGATTTCAGGCTCGAGAACGCGCGGCGCTTCGCCTGGTCTGCCAGCCACCAGTACTCCATTCTCACCACGCACCAAGATGCTGTTTTGATCTCGAGCTACTTCTTCGAAGACCAGCGCGACGCAGCCGAAGCCGCGCTGGAGATCGCCAGCCAGGCAGTGGAGAACTATGCGGAGCTGTTCGGCCCATATCCTTATAAAAGTCTTTCGATCGTCGAGGCAACCTTTGCGGATGGGCTGGAATCGGACGGTCTTTTTTTTCTCGACCAGTTCTATTACCGCAGCTACACCTATGACCGCCAGAATTATTTGACCGCGCTGACCGTCCACGAAGTGGCCCATAACTGGTGGTTCGGGCTGGTGGGCAGCGACCAGGCCCAGGAACCCTGGCTGGACGAAGCTCTGGCCACATACAGCGAGCTGTTGTATTACGAACGTACCTATCCCGCCCTGGTGGATTGGTGGTGGGAGTTCCGCATTAATCGCTTTGCGCCCAGCGGCTGGGTAGATAGCACTATCTATGACCATCTTGAGTTTTCCCCGTATGTGCATGCGGTGTATATGCGCGGCGCGCTGTTCCTTCATGAAGTGCGTGAAGCTATGGGAGATGAGGCCTTTTTCGGCTTTCTGCGCGAATATGCAACGCAGGGTGCAGGAGAAATAGTTTCGCGGCTTGATTTTTTCACGTTGTTAAGCCAGGTCAGTTCGGTTGATCTCGATCCACTGATCACAAAATATTTCGAATCCGCCAGTAAAGAGTGAGCCCCTTTCCGAACCGAACCAGGTGTAACAAAAGTTTTTAGTGGGTCCTTCGCGGCGCTTAGGATGACACAATTTTAAAATTCAGAGTGATGTAATTTTATAATTCCCACTTTCGCTTCGCTATGTTCTCCACAGAAAGTTGTTTCCCCCATAAGCAAGGTTTTTACCGATACAAGCCCTTTTCTCGTATTAATTCGTATACTGCACCAGGAAGATAGAAGCGATAGTGCCCGCCATCCCACACTCTTTCACGGATATCGCTGGAGGAGATCTCCAATAGAGGCGCGTCCACGAATTCGAGTTTAGCGCTCAGCCCCGGCAAGGCCTGCTCCAGGTCAGCCAGGTCTATGCGCGAACCAGGCCGCCGCATCGCGCCGATAGCGCCGCAGGCGGCGATGAATTCCTGCGGCCGGTTCCAATTTGGCAGGTCGCGCAGTGAATCGCCGCCAATAAGATAAACAATTCCGCCGTCCCTATGTTCCTGGGTTAACAGGCGCACCGTATCCAAGGCATAGTGCGGGCCAGGACGGTCAACGTCCACGCGAGACAGCTCGAACATAGGCTGCCCCTGGATAGCGGCGGTAAGCAGGGTCAGGCGGTCCGCCAGCGGAGCGATCGCCTTGCCACGTTTGTGAGGCGGATCTGCAGTGAGCACGAAAAGCACCTTCTCGAGGCCAAGTTGAGCCTGTGCCTCAGCGGCCAGGATCAAGTGTCCGAGATGCGGCGGGTCGAAAGTGCCGCCAAAAACACCCAAGCGCAGCGTACTCATTCCTGCCACTCCAGCTCGAATTCACCGATGCGTACAGAATCCCCGCTCTTCACGCCTGCCTCCCGCAAAGTAACGTCTACGCCCAGCCTTTGCAGCATGAGTTGAAAACGACGCACAGATTGATCATGCTCCCAGTAGGTCATCGCTGCAGCGCGTTCCAATGAGGCACCGCTTAATCGCCAGGCGCCACCCTCACGCTCCACGTGAAACTCACGCGGGTCCAACGCCGGTGAATAGATGGGCATGTGCTCCGCATCGACCGCTTCTGGCAGCTCAACCAGTTGCTGGGCGGCGCGGCCCAGCAATTTGCGCACGTCCTTCCCAGCTAGCGCTGAGATAGCCATGGGCTTAACCCCAAGTTTTTTTAGTTGTTTTTCGATGTGAGGCCAACGCGCCTGCACGTCAGGCAGATCGGTCTTGTTGAAGGCCACGATCTGGGGTTTTTCTCCCAGCGCGGGGTCAAATAAAGCCAGTTCACTATTGACCTGCGAAAAATCAGCCAGGGGGTCTTCGGCCATGCCATCCAGCACGTGGATCAGCACCCGGGTACGCTGGATATGGCGCAGGAAATCGTGGCCCAAACCCCTGCCCTGGTGAGCCCCTTCGATCAGGCCGGGAATATCAGCCAGCACCAGGCTGGTTTGATCATCCAGGGCAGCAACACCCAAGTTGGGCAGCAGGGTAGTGAATGGGTAACTGGCGATCTTAGGTTTGGCATTGGTGAGGGCGGCCAATAAGGTGGACTTGCCGGCGTTGGGCAAGCCGACGATGCCGATATCGGCGATCAGCTTGAGTTCAAGGCGCAATTGTTTTTCCTGCCCGGGTTCGCCTTTTTCTGCCACGCGGGGGGTCTGGTTGCGCGAGTTGGCGAAATGCTGGTTGCCGCGGCCGCCGCGGCCACCGCGCACCACCTCGAGAGAGCGCCCGGGCTCGGTCAGGTCGCCAACTACAGCGCCTGTAGCAGCCTCAGCCACCAGGGTGCCT
>JBBDXQ010000085.1:0-16668 GCA_040902265.1 Anaerolineales bacterium | reverse complement strand
TCCTGGGCGTTCGAGCCTACCGCCGCACACAGCTGCCTAAGCAATAATATTTTCAATAACGGCAGCATGCGGTCAGTGAATACGATCACTCGCCGCAGTTCGCTGGCCTGGCTTGCGACCGGTCTGGTCCTGGCGGCAGTGATTGCGGGATGCGCAAATTTTGAGACGGAGGAGGCCCTTGCCGGGCCTCCTCCGTCTCCCATTCCACTCTCAACTGATCAACTCATAAGCCAAGCGACGGCCACGCCCATTGGGTTCGGTCCGCTCTTTGATGCGGAGCTCAGCCTATGGGCTGAGCCTGTATACGTGCCGCTTGAGCTGCATATTCCGGCTCTCGAAGTTTTCACGGTTCCCGTGCTGGGAGTCGGACTCACACCGGAAAATGAGATGGATGCGCCAAAGGGCCCGCTTGACGACAAGGTGTGGGAGACGGCATTTTGGTATCGCGGCGGCGGCAACCCGGGCGAGCCCGGCACAGCCACGATCGCCGGGCATGTCAACGATCCTCTCGGACGCCCAGAGATCTTCGCCAACCTCGATGATCTCGTCCCCGGGGACGAGATCATCGTGCGCTACACCAGGTTGGGCATTAACATTTCTTTCATTGTCGACCAAGTCATGCTCTACTCCATCGAAGAGTCTTCCGATCCGGCGGTGCTTGCACAGATCTTCGGCCCTGGGCCGGTTGCCGGCATGGGACCACAGTTGGCAGCAGACGGCCTCTCCCGCTTAACCCTGGTCACCTGCGCTGGTTACATCGTCAACGGCCAGTTCGATCACCACATAGTCGTTTTCGCGACGCGCAGCGACTGAGGCGAGATTCCCCCGCTCGATCAGGCGGCACTGGGGGAGAAAACCGGCAGGTATAATCCCGCCATGCAGTCGCTGGCGCGCCTCGAACCCATTGATTATCTGGCCATCGGACACCTCACCATCGATCTGACTCCCCAGGGACCGCGCCTGGGCGGTTCGGTGGCCTACGCGGCGCTCACCGCGCAAGCCTTGGGCTGGCGCGCTGGCATCGTCACCGCCTGGGCGGAGGAACTGCCCCTGGGTCCGTTGACGGACCTGCCGATCATCAACCTCGGCGCGGATAAAAGCAGCACCTTTGAAAATCTCTACACGCCTGCTGGCCGCAGGCAGCGCTACTCAGGCGATGCGCCCTTCCTTGAATTCCACTTCATTCCCGAAGCCTGGCGCAATCCGCGCATCCTTCACCTGGCCCCGGTTGCCCGCGAGGTTTCCCCGCGCATATTGAAATATGTTGAGGATTCGTTCCTGTGCTTCACACCCCAAGGCTGGCTGCGTGAGTGGGATGCCGAGGGCCAGGTGAGTGTCTCCCATTGGGAAGAAGCGGCCACTGTGCTCAACCGCGCCGACGCTGCCGTACTAGCTCATGAAGATTTGCTTGGTGATGAAGCCCAGATAGACCGCCTGGCGGTGGCCTGCCCCTTGCTGGTGGTCACCAAGGGCGCCGAGGGCTCCACCCTCTACATGCAAGGCGAGGAGCATCACTTGACTGCACCAGCTACCCAAGTAGTGGATTCCACCGGTGCAGGCGATGTATTCGCTGCGTCCTTTTTCATCCAACTTTATCAGACGGCCGACCCGCTGGCAGCCGCCCGCTTTGCAACCCAATTGGCGGCTCGCTCCGTGGAGCGCGCCGGCCTGGCCGGTGTGCCTACTCGTGAGGAACTTTACGAGCTGACGCCCGAGGCGCAATAACATGGCGCGCATTTACACGTTGGTCAACCAAAAGGGCGGAGTAGGCAAAACCACCACCACCATCAACTTAGGAGCCTATTTAGCTGCCCTGGGCCAACGCGTCCTGCTGGTGGATCTGGACCCACAGGCCAATGCCACCTCCTGCCTGGGCATCGATAAACAGGGTGTTAAGTCTGGCACGTACGAAGCCCTCATGGGGTCTCGCCTTGCCAGTGAGAGTATCTTGCACAACAAGCAATTCAAGCTCTCCCTGATCCCTTCTGCGCCTGCACTGGCCGGAGCCGAAGTCGAGCTGGTTAACGAACTAGCCCGCGAGGGGCGCTTAAAACGCGCATTAACGCCCATCATCGAGCGCTACGATTACATTTTGATCGACTGCCCGCCCTCCCTGGGTTTGCTCACCCTCAATGGCATGGTGGCCGCCCAGGACGGGCTGATCGTCCCGGTGCAATGCGAGTACTTGGCGCTGGAAGGGCTGGGGATGCTGATGGATACTATCGAACGGGTGCGAAAAGCCCTGTTCACCAAATTACGCATCCGCGGCGTGCTGCTTACCATGTACGATAACCGCACCAACCTGGCCCAGGAAGTGGTTGACGAGGTGCGCAAACATTTCAAGAGCCAGGTATTCACTGCCATCATTCCGCGCAGCGTGCGCCTGGCCGAGGCCCCTTCTCACGGGAAGCCCATCCTGGCTTATTTCCCCAACTCAGCAGGCGCCGAAGCTCATCGCTCTCTGGCCGAAGAAGTGCTGAAGCAGGATGGGGTCAAAATTGCAGTGGAGGCTTAGCATGGCTGGCAAGATCCGCCTCGGTAAGGGGCTCGATGCCCTCATCCCGCCCAGCGACAGTGCGCTAAAGGCTAGCGACGTGCAGCAAATCGCCGTTGACCTGATCCAACCCAACCCACACCAACCGCGCACTGCATTTGCCAAAGAACAATTGGAAGAACTGGCCGAATCCATCCGTACTCATGGAGTGATCCAGCCGCTGATCGTCACGCGCGGCTCGCGGGAGCAATACACCCTGATCGCTGGCGAGCGCCGCCTGCACGCCGCGCGCCTGGCCGGGCTGGCCGTCGTCCCGGTGGTATTGCGCGAAGCCGACGACCAGGCCTTGGTGGAGCTCGCCCTGGTAGAGAACGTGCAGCGCGCCGACCTGAGCCCGCTGGAAGCCGCCGAAGCCTACCAGGAATTGCACAAGGAGTTTGGCCTTTCCCACGAGCAGGTCGCCAGGCGCGTGGGGAAGAGCCGTGTAGCAGTCACCAACACCATCGGCTTGCTGCAACTTTCGGAACAGGTCAAGAAAGCCCTGGCTGCCGGCAATATTAGTGAAGGCCATGGCCGCGCGATGAACGGGCTCGAAACCGCCACAGCGCAGAACGCCGCATTGCGCGCCGTGCTGGCTCGCGAGCTGAATGTGCGCCAGACGGAAGAATTAGTCCGCAAGCTTAAAGGCCATAAAACGAAGAAGGCGGCCAAGCCTAGCCTGCCCGCCGACTTCCAGGCGCTACAGGCGCAATTGCGCGATGCGCTGGGCACCAAGGTAAACCTGCAGCACAGCCGCAAAGGCGGCCGGCTGACACTGTACTACTACTCCGATGAAGAGCTCGACAGTCTGGTCTCCCGCCTGCTCAAACGCAAATAGTCTTTATACTGGCAATCGCTCTGCATGCTGATCCTGTATAACGCCCGCGTTCACACCCTCGACCCGCAGTGCCCGCAGGCGGAAGCCCTGGCCATCCGATTAGCGCCTGAAAACCAGGGCTGCGTCCTCGCCCTGGGCAGCTTACCCGAACTGAAGCAAGAGTTCCCCAACGCTGAACTGCTCGACATGCATGGCAACACAGTTCTCCCCGGCCTCACCGACGCCCATGTCCACTTTCGCCAGTATTCATTAGGATTGACCGCTGTCGATTGTGATACTTTCACCCGCGCCGAATGCCTGGAGCGAGTGCAGACGGCCGCGGCGGTCGCCCAACCCGGCGCCTGGCTGCGCGGCCACGGGTGGAGGCAGAACGGTTGGGCTGAAGGATTTGGAACTGCCGCCCTGCTGGACGCAGCAGCGCCGCGCAACCCCGTCTACCTCTCGGCTGCTTCCATGCATGCTGCCTGGGCAAACAGCGCCGCGCTCAAAGCGGCCGGTATCACCGCCCAAACTCCAGACCCGCTCAATGGGCAGATCCAGCGGGACGCCAGCGGCCAGGCCACCGGCATCCTATTCGAAGCCGCCATGCAACTGGTGGCTGACGCCATCCCATCTACCACCCTCGAAGAAGACTGCGTCGCCATGCTGTCCGCCCAGTCAAAACTCTGGAGCTATGGCCTCACCGGCCTGCACGACTTTGACCGGGCGCGCTCTTTCCGCGCTCTGCAAACCCTGCGGGAACGCGGCGAATTAAAACTGCGCGTGCTCAAACATATCCCGGTCGAGTCGCTGAGCCAGGCTGTCGAACTCGGCCTGCGCAGTGGCTTTGGCGACGACTTGCTGCGTTTGGGAGCGGTGAAGGTGTTTGCCGACGGGGCGCTGGGTCCGCGTACCGCCGCCATGCTGGATCCCTATGAAAGCGAACCCGAAAACCGCGGCATGCTCTTTGTGGATAGTGAACAATTGCTGGAATGGGGACAACGGGCGGCGCTTGGCGGCCTCAGCATGACCGTACACGCCATTGGCGACCGCGCCGTGCATGAAGTGCTTGACGCTTTTGAGCAACTGCGCGACTTCGAACGCAACAACGGTCTGCCGGCCCGCCGCCATCGCATCGAACACGTGCAGGTGCACCATCCCGATGACCAGGATCGGCTTGGTCGACTGGGTCTGGTGGCTTCCATGCAACCACTCCACGCCACCTCCGATATGCTGGCCGCGGAAAAATATTGGGGGGAGAGGGTGCAATATTCCTATGGTTGGAAAAGCCAATTGGATGCAGGCGCAGTTCTTGCTTTCGGCTCTGATGCGCCGGTGGAATCGCCCAACCCTTTCCTGGGCCTGCATGCCGCAGTCACTCGCCGCCAGGTGGACGGCAGCCCCGGCCCACACGGCTGGTTGCCGGAGCAGCGCTTGAGCCTTGCCGCAGCGCTAGCCGCCTTCACTTTCGGCCCTGCTTACCTGTCCGGCATGGAGACTAAACTAGGCCGGCTGGCGCCTGGCTTCCTGGCGGACCTGCTCGTGCTGGACGAGGACCCTTTCTCCATCGATCCACACGAATTACACCACCTGCAGCCGAAGGCGACCATGCTGGGCGGAGAATGGGTTTGGGGTAACTAATCCTCGCGGGTCATCCATGCGGGCACACGCTGCCGATGAGGAATCTCTTTCATGACTTGTGATTGTTTAGTGGGGCAATTAATGAACGAAAGAAAATATGTCTGATCAACAGCCACGAATTACTATTTACTATTTTGGATTACAGATCATCTCTCATTTGTTTCGAGAAAGCGCTCATGTTCGGCCAGCGAGTCGCGCGCTAGTTCCAGTAAGCCCTGCAAATAGCGTTCGGTCTGCCCGCTTAGGTGCTGCAGGGTGTCTTGCGCGGTGCGCAGGTTATCTTCCAGAGGGACCAACTGCTCGGTCAGTTTCTCTTGCTGGCGGCGGCTTTCACGCTGCTGCTCTTCCTGTGTCAGCGTAAAATTAGACCAGCGCTTTTGGGCATCCGCCTGGAAGGTGGACCATTCCTGGCGGAAACGCTGTTCGCCCAGGCGTTGGATCTCGCTAAACTCGTTGACCCGTCGAGTGATCTTTTCCACAAGCTCATCAAAAGCGCGTTGGGCGCGTTTCAAGGCTACTTCGGTATTGTCGAATTCCTTCAATCTCTCGGCTACATGGCTTGATTGCTTTTCTATGGCTTCGAAGCGTTTACCCCATTCCCTCCATTGATGCTCCCGGTCTGTTTGGCCCAGCGCCGCTTTCATCATAAATTCATCTTGCGCTGTCTTGCGTTCCCCTTCGGCGGCTGACAATTCATCCATGCGGCGTTCCACTTTGCTTTGCGAAAGGCGGATACCCTCGGTCTGCTTAGCAGAACTTTCCAGGCGGGTGAGCAAAGAAGCCACCTCGGCGCGCATCTGGGTAAGCCGCTCAGCGTCCTCCTTGCTGGCTTCTTCCAGGCTTTGAACCAGCTGTGCGCGCTGTTCTTCCCCCGCCACCACATCCTGGATCGAACTGCCCAGGGATTCGACCCTGCCTTCCACTTGCTGCAGAAGGTTTGCCTGGCCACTCAAGTTTTTCTGCATGATCTGCAGCTGGCCACCTTCTTTACGAAAATCGTCTATGACCTTACTCAGGCCCTTATTCTCTTGTTGAATGGTTTTTTCCAGTTGGTTTGCTTGCTTATCAAATGCCTGTACTTTCTGTTTGACCTCGGCCTGATGTGCCTTGATATGTTTCTCAAAATCTGCGATGCTTTGGTCGAACGTGTCGAGCCGCGCCTTATAGGTTGCCAGCGTCTTGGAGGAGCTTTCTCGTTTGGTCTGGCTTTTTTCTAGCGCGGCCAAACGCTTTTCAAGCGCGGCCACCATGCTGAGCGCCTTGCGGCGCTCGGCGTCTAACCATTCAACTTTTTTTTCCAGTTGTTCTTTTTCCATTAGGGAGCCCTTTGGCTTGTCCGTTCAATCGCCGCCAGAGGTCTAGCGATTATAGCATGCAGGGTTTTTTGACCGGATTATGGACTGAGCTGGCTGAACATGGCTGCCAGGTCTGGCACTGACGCTAAAAATATTCGCGGGAATAGACCAAACCCAAGCAGGCTCAGGATGACAACGGCTGCAAAGATCCACACATACGGGCTCGATAAGTCACTTGTCAGCGGGCTAGCTGCAGGCTCTACTTCCTCCACCCAACGGCGTTTGTCCACATTTGAGCCAATAAAGGTGACGAACACGATGCGTACCCCCGCGGCCAACAACCCCAGGCTGCCGATCAGGGAAGCCAACGCAGCCCAGGGGGAGACAGCCACCACGCCATCCAGCAAGGCTAGCCTGCTTGGAAAACTGCCGAGCAGCGGCAGCCCGCCCAGGGAGAAAACAGCCACCAGTAAGGCGGCAAAGGCCAGGGGCTGGGTGCGAGCTCTCACCCTCCAGGCTATTAGATCGGAGCTGGGTACATCCGCAGAAGTCGTCAAACTGAGGGCCGTGGCCCAACCCCACAGTGCAAAGGCTTGCGGCAGAAGCAAGGCAAAGAAAGTCTGTACACTTTGGTCGCCCAATCCCAGGGCTTGTAATCCAAGGCCGATGCAAAACATAGCTGCATAACCAAGTGTGCGCCCCGTGTGGTTTTCCCTGGCCGCCCACAATCCTGCCAAAAGAGCTGTCAGCCCGCCAGCCAGTAAAAGCAGGGGATATGCAAAGAGCGAGTCCCGCAGCCAACTATAGCGGTCAAAAAAACCAAGACCAAAGATCAAACCAACCGATGGCAGAAAGAAGGCCAAGAAACCGATCACGTAAGGATGGCTTTCGCTTGCCAGCATTGGCAACCAGCTATGGAAAGGAAATAGGGCTAAGAGAAAAGCAAAGCCCAGTGCCAACAACAGGCCGGCGCGCACCGCCAGGTTTAGGTTGCCAGGGCTGGCTTCCACACCTGAGAGGATCCACCCCGTGAATAAAATGAAGGGTACTGCAAAGACCTGGAATTTCAGGAACCGCAGCACACCCAAACCCCGTGCACCCGCTGGCGCCAGCAAGGGAATCTGCAGCATGGCCGCTACGGCAATAAGCAGTGCCGCGTAAAGGAAAGGCTCAACCGCCAGGGCAGCTACCAGTAAACCCACGCACATCAGGCTGATGGGAACAAAGAGCTTGCCAGGCCTGGCTAATTGTGCTCCTAAGATCCAGATCGTCTGTAAGAGATAGATGAGAGCCAACAGGGGAGCTTGAGCATCCGTGAGGGTGAAGCTGCGCCCGAACAAAACAAATGAAGGGGCGATCTCCACCGAGAACGGCCCCAGTTGCAGGACAACATCGATGGGCAATTGCCAGGCAGCCCAGCTGAGCAGGAGACAGGCACTTGCCGCAGCAATCAAGGGAATTGAATCCTGGCGGCGATATAGCAACAAGGCGGCCCCGAAGGATACAGGCAGAAGGATCCAAAGTAGTGCGGAGCTCATCAGGCTGGCTCTGAATTGGCTGACTGCATGAGATAAGAACCAATCAAGGCTACACCCAAGTTGAGGATAGCCAGCAACCCAGCAACCAGGATCGAGGTTTCCACCGCTGCGTAAACGATCTCAAAGCCGCTTAATAGCATAAGCAAACCAAGGATATTGCGGAAATTGCTATCACTCAACCCAACCAAGGCCACACCGATACCTATCAGGAAGAGACCCCCCCAGGCCTGGGCAATGTTGAACTGCCGGCTCCAGGACACCAGCTCCGGGGCCATGCCGACCACCATGACGGCCACAACCCCGGCGACCAGAATGAAAAAAGCGGGGCTGCGTGGGAAGTGCGCCTGACTTTCCTGTGGTATTTCGGGCAGGTTGAGCAGCGTGAGCCCAAGGATGGCCGTCACAATCCAACCCGCCACCAGTTTGACGGCTGCCAGTTCCAGCGGCCAGGAAGCGCTGACCAGGAAAAACGCCAGCAGGTATTGCGCGCCCAGCACGACCAGAGTCCATCGCCATGCGCGGCTAAGCAGCAGCGCCAACGAATTGGCGGCGAGCAAGCCAAGCACTAATAGAGTCAGGATACTATCCAACATGGCTAACTACCTAAACCATATTGAGCTGCCAAAGAAAGCAGGATCGCCACGAAAAGCAAAGCCCACAGCACGCCGGCTTGCCCTTCCAGCAAGCTGCTCAGGAACGATAGAAGCCAGGACAGCGCTCGGGAAAACAAAGCCCCGATCACCAGCAGCCAGCGCAAGGAAAATATCCAATCGAGAGCCAGTTGAACGCGGGGGGCCGGCTTGGGACGCAACCAACGAGCGATGATGAAAAATATAGCCAACCCAGCTAGTACCACGATCGCCGGCCACAGCGGGATTGATGCTGCGTCCTGAACGAATGAGGGTAACAAGCCAAATCCAAAGAAAATAAAAACCAAGGGGAGCAGAACGATCCCCAGCCATTGAATGGTGCGCATCCACGGTTCGGGCTGAAGCGGCTCGGGAGGATGCTGAAGCGCGTGGCGCAACCACCCGGCCAACATGGCAGCCTGGACCGCCAGGAAAGCAAAGACGAAGGTGGAACCCCAGTTGGTGTAAATCGCCCCGCCCTGGTAAGTGGCTGTCAAAGGGAAGCCGCTAAGAAGGCACATCGCCGCAGCGGCTGGCAGAAGCCGTGCGCGCTGGAACTGCTGAACGAATGGTATCAATCCGCGGCCCAACAGCAGGGCAAGCGCAAAGGCCACCGCAGCTTGAGCCTGGCCGCTGAGGGCTGCGCCAGCCACCAGCGAAGCCATGCCTATATTCCAAAAATCGTTCTCACCATCGCCGGTAGTTAAGAACCATTTGGCAGCCGCGTAAGCCGCGGGCAACAAGATCAATAGCAACAAACTCGAGCGCAGCGGTTCCGCTAACGCGTTCGTGCGCGCCAGCAATACCAGGCTGGGAGCCAGGGGAATTAGTAGTAGTATCGTTGTCGCGTTCTGATCGGCTGCAATGGATGTGCCCCATCGAAGATTGGGAGTCAATAAACCAAGCCGCAAGGTAGCGGAAATAAATATTAAAACACTGGTTAACGCTTGGCCGTAAAAAGCAAGCAGCCAGGCCGCAAACAATAAGACCGTGCTCAGCAAGGAAATTGGGATCTTCTGCAAGACGGCCAGCTGCTGTTCTGCGCCACGCGGTTGTGAAAGCAGCCTGGCAAATACCAGCAAGTCCAGCAGCGTCCAGGTGAACAGGAAAGTAAGCGGGTCACCCGCGGATATCGCCAGCAGCCCGCCGGCCGTGACCGCCAAACTCGGCGCCCAGGAGAACCAGGGCGCGCTCATGGCTTCCCGCACACGGGTGAGCAGGCTGGCCACCAACAGGCTGCAGGCCGCAAAGGCCAGCGGCCAGGAGACTTGGTCGAGGATAAAGGTGGCGGGGTACTCCAGCCCTTCGCCCGCCCACCAGACCGGCAAGCTAAGCTCCAATGGCAATTGCAGGCGCAGGAAAAGCAGGCTGAGCCAGGCAAGCGAGGCACCGCTCAGCGCCAGGATCCAGTTGGAGCGAAAGCCGCGCTGTAAATTACTGGCGCTTAAAGCCAGCAAACTAAGCACCAGAATCCCCACTGGCAAAAATAGCAACATGCTAAAGGAAGAGGCCTTCGCCTCGATGCAGATAGCAGCCCTGGCCGGCTTTGCCAAGCCAGCGGTCGCCATCCACGATCATGCGGCCGCGCAAGAAGACTTTACTGGGGAAGCCTTTGAGCTTTGTTCCCTCGAACAGATTGTGGTCGGTGCGTTGCTTGCTGTAAGCGCGGCCATAGGTGAGCTCGCGCTCCCCATCCCAGAGGACCAGATCGGCATCTGAGCCAGGCTGCAGGGCTCCTTTTCGCGGATAGAGCCCAAAGATCTTGGCTGGGTTGGTGCTAACCAATGCGACAAATTGCTGCGGGGTTAGCTTGCCCGCGCCTACACCATAGGTCCATAGGATCGGCAGGCGATCTCCTACCATGGGAAGGCCATTGGGGATCTTGGTGAAATTCGCGGACCCCAACTCTTTGCCGGGGATGGCTACCGGCTTCCCCTCGTAATCGATGGCCTGTGTTCCATCGAAGAAAAATGGGCAATGATCAGTACCGATTACCTGGAAGGCTCCGGCGGTAAGGCCATTCCAAAGAGCCTCATTGTCGAGCTCTGTGCGCAGTGGCGGGGAGCAGACCCACTTGGCGCCATCGGGGCGGGCCAAGTGTCCTTCAGTGAAAAATAAATATTGCGGGCAAGTCTCGCCCATGGCCAGCACACCGCGCTGGCGGGCGTAGGTTAGCTGCTCCAGTTCGCCGGCGCTGTTCATGTGCACGATGTAGAGCGACGTGCCAGCTTGCGCCGCCAAGGCGCAGCCGCGCAGCACCGCCTCCACCCCGCCCCAGGCTGGCCGGGTGCGGGCTTGCCACTGCGGAGCAAAGTGCCCGGCAGACAACGCCTGGGCCACCAGCACGTCGATCACATCTCCATTTTCCGCGTGCAGCATAGTGAGCATGCCGTGCTGGCGGGCAGTTTGCAGGACGCGAAAGATCTCAGCATCCTGCAAGCGCAAACGACCGTTGTAGGCCATGAATACTTTGAGGGTAGTGATACCTAGTTTTGGCAAGTGCGGAATCTCGGCAAGAATGTTGTCATCCAGCCGCGTGACGTTCATGTGGAAGCCCCAATCTATCGCGGCCTTCGGGTCAGCTTTAGCATGCCAGGTAGCAACGCCATCTAGTAGCAGGCCGCTGAGCGGTTGGGGAACAAAATCAATGACCGTAGTTGTGCCGCCGAAAGCCGCCGCCTTATGACCGGTGTAATGATCGTCCGAGGACACCGTGTTAAACATTTCCAGATCGAAATGCGTGTGAGGGTCTACGCCGCCGGGCATCACCAAAAGGCCGGAAGCATCCACGACCTCGGCATCAGGCGCTTTTAACTCCGTGCCGATCTCGCGGATCGTCTCGCCTTCAACCAGGATATCAGCCTGAGAACTGCCTTCGTGGGTAACCAGGGTTCCGGACTTGATCAGCAGCATAGCCAACCTACCCAAGGTGGTTGAAAGAAGCGGCGCCTAAATAAGCCAACAATTCAGGGTCGAAGGGAAACTCAGGCTGGTGCAAGGTGGAATATTGCTGCTTTTCCTTGGCTCGCTCACGCAAGGCGTGGAATAGCAACTGGCGCTCTTCATCCTGAACGCTCAGATCATCCACGCTCTTTGCATCGACCAGACGTTCGCCGGTCGTATACAAGAAGGTGATCCTCTTCCAATCAATTGCAGGGATTGGCTGAGGCAAAGCATGCAAAGATCCGAGCGAGATCTTGAAATATTCTTCGCCAGATCGCGGTCCATCGACTTCTTCCTTGAAGAGCTGCTGGCGGGTGACCAGTTCGTGCCCGGTCACAGGAGCGACGAGCTCAATGCACCAGCGATGGCCCTCGCCGAAGCTGGCTGGTTGGTAGAAGGCCAGGTAATCGACCGCCACGACCCGTGGTGCGCTACGCAGCGGGATGCGATACCAACCCAGCACGCGGGCGATCTCCAAATCGCGCGGAGAAGGAAGAAAGGCGACAAGGATCAGATCGTTTGATTTGGGGAGACTGGACATGGCAAGCCACGGCTTGCAAACTATTGTACTTTAGGTAAATATCTCTGGTGCGAAATCAAAACGCGACACGCAAACCATCCGTTATTGCGTGTCGCGTGGCAGGAAACTAGTTCAGCAACCCAACTTTGGCATTGAACTCCTCGGTCAAGGCGTCGATCTCCGGCACCTGGCTCTGAGTGTTGGTCCAATAATCGGGGTCGTGCCATTGAGCCTGGATCTCATCGTAGGTCCTGCCTTGCTGCTCGACCCAGGTGTAGTATTTTAGGTTGTGGATGCGGCGACGGTCCTGCTCGTTGCATTCCAGCATGTTTTCGGTAGTCTCGCCCAGCAGATAGCGGGCTTGGTCGGCAGCGGCTTGTTGCTCGCTGTAAGCGCCTATTTCAGCGTGCATTTCTTCCAGTCGGCTGCCGTACAGTTCCATTGAATCGGTCAGCACGGTAAGCAGCACATCCTCCGGGCCAAGGTTGTAGTACTTGGCCATTTTGATACAGGAAACCACGTTGGCGATGCCGGAGAAACCCAGCAGGTCCAGTTGGTTCACGAACGCTTCCGGCACTCCGCTTTTCACCAGGTGTTCGCGTCCGACCGGCTCATTGAACAAGCGGGCAAGATTAACCACGGCATTGTCATCGATGGCGATCACCAGGTCTGTGTTCTTGACATTATGGATCCAGGGAACGTGCTTGTCGCCGATGCCCTCGATGCGATGGGCGCCGAAGCCGTTCTCCAGCAGGGTGGGGCACTGCAATGCCTCGCAGGCAGCCAGCTTGCTGTTAGGAAAGGCTTGCTTCATATAGTCACCGCTGGCAATAGTGCCAGCTGACCCGGTGGTCAGCGCCAGGCCGCGATAAGTCCCCTTACCCAGAGCTAGCTCCAGCACATCCTGCATGGCATGGCCGGTCACTTCATAGTGCCACAGGTAATTGCCGAACTCCTCGAATTGGTTGAAGATCATCAAGTCCTGGCCAGATTTGCGCAGTTCCCAGCATTTGTCGAAGATCTCTTTCACGTTCGATTCACTGCCGGGTGTCTTGATCACTTCTCCAGCCACCTTGGCGAGCCAATCAAAGCGCTCCTTGCTCATGCCTTCCGGTAGGATTGCGATGGACTCGCAACCCAGCAACGCCGAATCGTAGGCGCCGCCGCGGCAATAATTGCCGGTAGAAGGCCATACAGCCTTCTGGGTGGTCGGGTCGAACTGGCCGGTGACCAGGCGTGGCACCAGGCAGGCATAAGCTGCGCCTACTTTGTGAGCTCCGGTAGGAAACCATTTACCGACCAGCGCAATGATGCGCGCGGGAACTCCCGTCAGGCTGGAAGGGAATTCAATGTAGTTTACGTCGCCATACCCACCGCCCTTGGGTGTTGGCTCGTTCTTCCATGTGATGCGAAATAGGTTCTCTGGGGACACGTCCCACAAACCGATCTTGCTCAGTTGCTGTTTGATTTGCGCAGGCACCAGTGCAGGGTCCTTTTGCTGAGCAAATGTAGGGATAACGATGTTGCGCTCGCGGGCGCGGGTTACTCCGTGCGCCATGCGGTCTTGCATTAACGTCAGATCGATCATCGTGAGACTCTTTTCCTTGGTGTGGGAGTTTCTTCAGGTCCCTGGCGGACGATGTACAACGGCCGGCCGCGGGCTTCATCATATAGCCGCCCGATATATTCACCCAGGATGCCCAAAGAGATAAGTTGCGCGCCGCCGAAGAACAGCACCGCGATTAATGTAGTTGCCTGTCCAAAAAAAGCTGCTGAACCCAGCAAACGCAGGGCAACAACAACCGGGATGGCAATGATGGCCACTGCGGCCGAGAAAAACCCCAGATAGGTTGCCAACTGGAGCGGGAAGAAAGAAAAGCCGGTGATGGCCGTCAGCGCCAAACGGATCATGCGCGGCAAGGTGTAATGTGTTTCCCCGGCGAACCGCGCCGCTCGGTCGTAAGGTACGCCCACCTGGCGGAAACCAACCCAGGCGGACATGCCGCGTAGAAAGCGATGGTGCTCGCGCATCTGGTTGAGCACATCCACCACCCGCCGGTCTATCAGACGGAAATCACCGGTGTCCAGCGGGATCTCGATATCGGTGATGCGGTTGATCAGGCGATAGAAGAAGGTGGCCGTGATGCGCTTGAAGAACGATTCACCCTTGCGCTTGCGGCGCACAGCGTAAACAACCTCGTAGCCATCCCGCCAGTTGGCGATCAGCTCGGGGATGACCTCCGGCGGATCCTGCAGGTCGGCGTCGATCAGGATCACGGCTTGTCCGCGGGCATAATCCATGCCGGCGGTTACCGCGATCTGGTGGCCGAAATTGCGGGCGAACAGAACCGGGCGGATGCGTTTGTCCTTACCAGCCCGCTCCATGACGATTTGCGCCGAGCGGTCCTTGGAGCCATCATCCACCACAACCAATTCCCAAGGTTCGCCAAGCTTCTTCATCACAGCCGTAACGCGCGTAATGAACTCCGCCAGGCTTTTTTCCTCGTTCCACACAGGGGCGACCACGGAAAAGACTGGAGCTTTGCTCAATCCAGCACCTCGAGCGCGCGGCGTAGCGCCGTCAAGGTTGGCTCGATCACCGGAGCTTCCGCCACAGCCTTGCGCGCCGCATTGACGTCTTTCAAACCTGAGCCTGTGTTCAGGACCAAAACGGGATCTCCCGAGCCGATTAAACCTGATTCCATCGCATTGCGCAGCCCGGCAAAGGAAGCGGCTCCAGCCGGCTCGGCAAAAATGCCATAGTGGCCTAACTCGGCCAGCGCGGCCAAGATCTGGGTGTCGGTCACCTCCACGTACGCGCCCTCGGTCTGTGTGGCAGCCCGTAAGGCTCGGATGCCATCGCTAGGCAAGTCTACTGAAATGCTGTCTGCTAGGGTTTCTGCGTGCACCGGTGTGATCGTCTCGGTACGCGCTTCGAAGGCATTAGCAATGGCAGCGGAACCTTCTGCCTGCACACCAAAGATGCGCGGCATCTTTTCCAACCAGCCCAATTGCTGTAGATCGCGGAACCCCTTATGGATGCCTGAAATGATATTGCCATCCCCGACAGAGACAAATACGCACAAAGGCCGCTCCAGCTTTTGGGCTAAAAGCACCTGTTCCCAAATTTCAAAGGCCGCTGTTTTCTTGCCTTCCGCGGTGAAAGGGTTATAGCCCGTGTTGCGGCAATACCAGCCAAACTCTTCAGCTGCCTGGCGTGAAAGCTCTACGGCATCATCATAGCTGCCATCCACCAACAGGACCTTAGCCCCGAAGATAAGCAGCTGGGCCACCTTGGCCATCGGAGCGGTCTTGGGCGCAAAGATCACGGCTGAAAGGTCCACAGCGGCCGCCATGCCCGCCAGCGCCGCACCGGCGTTACCGGTGGAAGCAGTCACGACCAACTCGGCGCCAATCTCTCGGGCGCGTACCACTACCACCGCGCTAGCCCGGTCCTTAAACGAGGCAGTCGGATTGCGGCTTTCATCTTTAATCCAGAGCTGGCGTAGGTTGAGCTTGCGCGCCAGCTTCTTTGTTGTGTACAGAGGCGTCCAGCCTACCGCGCGCAGAGGCGTACCATGGAAATCGGGATCGGATACGGGCAATAGGGGGAGGTAGCGCCAAATCGAAGCATCCTGCGAAGCTTGGAAATCACCCGGCTTGGAAGACGCCTTGATGGCTGGGTAATCCAGGACCACATCCAACACTCCGCCATCTTTCAGGCAAAGATAGACAGCTTCATCGCGGTCATATTCCTGCCCGCAAAGGCTGCAGCGGTACCCTACGAATTTTTTCATACTCTCACGTTGCCTTCGCCTAAGGAACTATCCAGGTCCCTGTTTCGCCAGCCAGGGCGCGGGTGATGTTGGGCGGATCGGTGATCAGTGCCTGGGCTCCGCCTGCTTTCAGGAAACTGATGGCGGCTTGGACTTTCGGAAGCATACTGCCCTTGGCGAAGTGCTCCTCTGCGATGTAGCGTTCAGCCTCAGCCACGGTCATACGGTCCAGGTTGACCTGATCTGGTTTGTTGAAGTTGATCGCCACTTTTTCCACAGCAGTGGAGATGAGCAGCAGTTCTGCGCCGATCTCGCCTGCCAGCAAGCTGGAAGCGAAATCTTTGTCGATGACTGCGGCCGTACCTACCAGGTCGCCGCCTTCGTCTTCGATAACCGGAATACCACCCCCACCCACCGCGATCACCGTGAAATTGCTTTCGATGAGGCGCTTAATAGCCAAGGCTTCGACGATCTCTTTAGGCTGCGGTGAGGCGACTACTTCACGCCAACCGCGGCCTGCGTCTTCGATGAAGTGTTTTCCCTCTTCCATGCGAGTTTTCGCTGTGGCTTCGTCTAAAAAGGACCCGATGGGCTTGGTGGGATTTGTGAAAGCCGGATCGTTTCGGTCAACCAGGCATTGGGTGACCACGGTTACGGCATGCTTTTGCATGCCGCGGCGTTTGAACTCATTGCGCAGGGATTGCTGGAACATGTAACCGATGGCGCCTTGGGTGTCGGCGCCGCAGTAATCCAGGGGCACTGGGTGCAATTCGTGCAGCGACAATTCGGAACGCCGCAAGATGAACCCCACCTGTGGACCGTTCCCGTGGGTAACCACCACGTCCCAGCCTTCAGCGATCATGCCGGCGATATAGCCCATGGTTTCACTGGCGGCAGCAAATTGGTCCGGAACGCTTTGGCGTTCCGCGTCTTTGATAAGCGCGTTGCCCCCCACGGCAACGACAGCGATTTTTTT
>JBBDXQ010000084.1:0-17178 GCA_040902265.1 Anaerolineales bacterium | reverse complement strand
TTACGGCCTCAATTCGAGCGCGAGAGTGAGGACTTACAGCGCACTTTCAATCCCGAGCTGGCGCCGCAAGAAGCTCTGTTCGAGCAGGCCAGGGTGATCGCCCGTTTACCCGCCAAGGAACGCGCCCGATACGAAGCGCGTGAGCGCGAGATCAAGGTCGTACTCATCCGCTCGATGATTTCCGACCAGCTGGCTTACATCAACGTAGCCAAGGAGTGGTTTACGCTGGATGACCTCTTGGCCATTCGCCGGCACAAGATCGGCAAAGGTAAGGTCGGCGGCAAAGCCGCCGGCATGCTACTGGCGCTGCGCATTGTGCAGCGCACTGCAGAGAAGGACATCGCCCAGCACGTCACTATCCCCGAATCCTATTTCCTTGGGGCCGATGTGATGTACGCCTTTATGGCCCATAACGGCATGATCCACTGGGCCGATCAGAAATACAAGGAGGTGGATCAGATCCGGGACGATTACCCAGTCATTCAAGAGGAATACTCGAAGGGGACCTTCCCTGAAGATATCAAATCCGAACTGGCCTTGTTGCTCGAGAGGGTGGGCAAGTCGCCGATCATCGTGCGCTCCTCTAGCTTATTGGAGGATAATTTTGGGTCTTCTTTCGCGGGCAAATATGCCAGTTTTTTTTGCCCCAACCAGGCCAGCCCTGAAGAGAATCTCCAAGCCTGCATGCGTGCCATTGCCGCCGTGTATGCCAGCGGGTTGAACCCGGACGCATTGATATATCGCCGCTCTCATGGGCTGCAAGATTATGACGAGCGCCTGGCCGTGCTTATCCAGGTGGTGCAAGGCGAATCGTACGGCCATTACTATTTCCCGCATCTGGCAGGCGTGGCTTTCAGCCGCAACTTGTTCCGCTGGTCGCCGAAGATCAAGAGCGAAGACGGCTTTTTACGCCTGGTAGCTGGTATGGGTACCCGTGCCGTAGAACATGTGGGCGATGATTACCCGCGCCTTGTAGCGCTCAGCCATCCAGAACTGCGTGCCACGGCAGATCTAAACGCCCTGCTCACCTATTCCCAGTACAACATGGATGTGATTGACCTTCAGGAGAATAGTTTCAAGACCCTGCCCATGAAAGAAGTGTTGGATGAGCATTATCCTCACTTACACTTGCTGGTCTCGATATATAACGAAGGTGATCTGCGACCTATCCGCGCGATGCTGGGCGACGAGGACGGCATCCAGTTATTGACTCTGGATGGCGCATTGCGCAATACCCCATTGGCCGATCGCATGCGCAGGATGCTTAAGCAGCTGGAGAAACATTACAGATCCCCGGTGGATATGGAATTTACCATTCAGTTTCAACCAACCAAAGGAAACAAAGTGAACATCCGCATGTTCATTTTGCAATGCCGGCCGCAAAGCCATTTGCACGAAGAATCGGTGCAATTACCGGAACGCTTGGAACAAAAGAAGATATTCTTTGCCACATCCAAAATGGCGCCACATGGAAAAGTTAGCGGGATCCACTACCTGCTCTTCGTGCCTCCTGAAGCCTACTTCTCCCTCCCGACTGTTGAAGACCGCCGCGCCTTGCCGCGCGCCATCGGGCGACTGAACAACTTGCTTAAAGGCGAGACCTTCATTTGTGTTGGTCCCGGACGCTGGGGTACTGTGAATCCGGACCTGGGCGTCAGCGTCTCCTACGCCGACATCTACAACACTCGCGCCTTGGTGGAAATTTCTGGCAAAGAAGTGGGGCCAGCGCCTGAACCCTCCTACGGCACACACTTCTTCCAGGACCTGATCGAATCGCGCATCTTTCCGTTGGCAGTCCATTTTGAAGACAAGGGTTCCGTATTCAATCGGGAATTTTTCTACGAGTCACCAAACAGGCTCACCACCTGGATGCCTGAACTCGAGAGCATGCAGAACACTCTGCGTATCATATCCGTTGATGATATTGCACCTGGCCAGGTAATGGAGCTTATAATGGATTCCGAAGCAGGCCGCTCGGTCGCTTTTCTCAAGCCAGAGGAACAGGACGCATGAAGCATTTTATAGCAGTGGCGGGTAATATCGGCGTGGGCAAGTCCACGTTGGTGGGCCGCTTGTGCGCCCGGCATGGCTGGCAGCCATATTACGAACCGGTATCCGAAAACCCTTATCTCGAAGATTTCTACGAAGATATGAAATCCTGGGCGTTCCATTCCCAGGTCTTCTTCCTTACCCACCGCTTACGCATGCACCTGTCCCTGTTAGAAGATCCGAAATCAGTGGTGCAAGACCGTTCGGTTTACGAAGATGCCGAGATCTTTGCAGCTAATTTATTCCGCCAGGGACATATCAATGAACGCGACTATTCCACCTATCGCAAGCTGTATCGTTTGCTTAGCGATATGTTGCGTCCGCCGGACTTGGTGATCTATCTGCGCGCCTCTGTGCCCACTTTACAGCGGCGTATAGCTTCCCGCGGTCGGGATTTCGAGAGCACGATCGAGTCGGATTATTTGCACCAACTAAACGAACTTTACGAGCAGTGGATCACCAATTTCGCTTTGTGCCCTGTACTCACGGTGCCGACAGACGAAATGGATTTCGTCGCCCACAACGGGCATCTGGAATTGATTGCCCAGAAAATGGCCGACAAACTGATGGGCAAAGAGAAAGTCGTGTTTTCCCCGGAAGAAGTGCGAATTTTTAGCGACTAACAGAAACTTAGTGATGAAGGCCGCGTGCTTCCAGTGCAGCTTGTGTCTTAGGCCACAAATCTCCGGCCGTAGGTGCAGGTGATATAACCTAGGACCTGTGATCTTTGGCTGCAGATGTCAGGTCTTGGGACGTGAGCCTCTCCACCTCAGTTACTTTGGCGACAGCTCGGAAAGCGGGTGGTAAGATCGACAACGCTTCTTGTTTGTTATCTATATCCACCAAGATCCAAGCCTTGTGTTCGTTATCGTGGCAGCCCCATTCCGCATTAGTGACAAAGTGAGAGCCAGTGTTCAGAAAGACTTCAATTGCCCGATTGCAGGCTTCTTCTGTGTTTTCGTGCGGAACTTCGATCAGGAATCTAAGCATAGCACAATCCTCGGCGAACGAATTACAAAATAATAACAACTACTCAGATAGTTTCTCGCTATGTTCTTCCTCAGGCGGCAGCTCTGCCTTTGCGTTTTGTGCATCCCCGCGTTGTTCAACCACCAGTTTTATCGCCGTGCGAACCTTGCCGTCGATCTCCACGTCGGCGAATTCCGGCGCGCAAATCACATCGTAGCCGTCTTCTTTTAGGTAGCCGCGCGCCAAGACCAGCGCCTTGATCGCCTGGTTTACGGCGCCAGCTCCGATGGCTTGGACTTCAGCTCGTTTATGTTCGCGAAAAACACCGGCGATCGCGCCGGCAACTGCTGATGTGCGGGAGGAACCTGAAACCTTGATAACGTCCATGTAGGTCCTCTGCCGAACTGGACTACCGGTGGCCGGCTCCAGATTGGCTAGACATCATATAATCGGCATTCTACAAGGTTTTCTCATGGGAATCAAGAAGGCATTAATAACTGTGTGGCAAAATGCACAAGCTTGTCGTAAATATCCAGCGAAAAATTCGCTATGATACACTCGCCTCGATGGACGAAAAAACACTACATATGCTTGAGTTTCACAAAGTTTTGGAGCGTTTAGCTCGCCATACTGCCTTTACACTTTCGGCCGAGCGCGCTCGCCAACTCCGCCCCGCCGAAGCACTGGAAGACGCTAGGAAACAGCTGAACCTGACCTCCGAGGCTCGCCGTATGCTCGCCGACCAGCCACAAACCAGCATTGGCGGTGCCCGGGACCTGCGGCCGTATCTGGAGAACGCCCGGCGCGGCCTGGTCCTCCACCCGGCTGAGTTGTTGGATATCAAAAGCACACTGGTCGCCGGCCGCAACTTGGCGCGCAAGCTGGCAGACGAAGAATTGCAGTTTCCTCTGTTGGCTGCTATTGCCGCAGGTATCCCCAGCCCGGCCGGCGTGGTGGACGCCATTAGCAAGGCCATCTCAGCCCGCGCCGAAATCCTCGATTCAGCCTCAACCAAACTAGCCTCGATCCGCAGCGAGCTTGGCGTGGCCCATGAACGTTTGCTGGCGCGTATGCAACGCCTGCTCACAAGCGCTCCCTTCGCCAAGGCGCTGCAAGAACCCATCGTCACCCAGCGCGACGGGCGGTACGTGCTTCCGATCAAGGCCGAAGCGCGCGCTAAAGTGAAAGCTGTGGTTCACGATCAATCTGCATCCGGCGCCACGCTGTTCGTGGAGCCACTACAGATCGTTGAGCTCAACAATCGTTGGCGCGTACTGCAATTGGCCGAGCGCGACGAAGAGCAACGCATTTTGCTCGAGCTGAGCGCCTTGGTACGCGAACATGCCGTGGACATTAGCGCCGTACTCGAAGGGCTGACCACGCTCGACCTCTTCTTTGCGCGTGCAAAATACGCCGAGGAACTAAACGCCAGCCTTCCTGACCTGGTACCGATGCCCCCCCGGCAGCAGCCTGTGCATCCCGGCGTGGTGCTGCGCCTGTTCGCCGCCCGCCACCCCTTGCTGGACCCCGAAAAAGTGGTCTCGCTGGATATCGAATTTTTTCCAGAAAATTATTGCCTGGTGATCACCGGTCCCAACACTGGCGGCAAAACCGTAACCCTGAAGGCGGTGGGTTTACTGGCGCTGATGGGGCAGAGCGGTATGCACATCCCGGTAGAAAAAGGCAGCCAGCTCTCTTTCTTCGAAAACATCTACGCCGACATTGGCGACGAACAATCCATCGAGCAATCGCTGTCCACGTTTTCTGGGCACGTCACCAACATTGCGCGCATCCTGAACGCGGCGAACCAGCGTTCGCTGGTACTGCTGGATGAGCTGGGCGCTGGCACCGACCCGCAGGAAGGCGCCGCGCTTGCCCGCGCTCTGCTCGATCACCTGGTCAAGCGCGGCATCACCACCCTGGTGGCCACGCACTATCCCGAGCTCAAGTCCTACGCCCACGCCACCCAAGGCGTAGTGAACGCCAGCGTGGAATTCGATCTCAAGACGCTGGCGCCAACGTATCATCTGGTAGTGGGGTTACCTGGCCGCTCCAATGCATTGGCTATTGCCACGCGGCTGGGTCTGCCAAAAGAAGTCATCGATATGGCGCGCAGCGCTATTAACCCCAGCGAATTACAAGCGGAAGACTTGTTGGATGAGATCCACCGCGAGCGGGAGCGCACGAGGCAAGCTCGCGGCCGCGCCGAAGAAGCGCAGCAAGTTGCCCAGAAGTTGAAGGCTGACCTAGCCGAGCGGCTGGAAACGATCGAAGACACGCGCCTGGAGGTCCTGGAAAACGCTCGCCACCAGGCAGAAAAAGAACTGGCCAACCTCAGCGAAGAGATCGGTGGGCTGCGCGCCGAATTGGCAAAAGCCCGCCAGCCCCTGCAGGCGGTGCAAGCCGTGCAGGAAGCCGCCCGCGAACTGGAAGAAACCGTGGAGACCCCCGCACGTCGAAAAGCGGTGGCCGAATCTGCGCCGAACAGGGCGTTACGCCTGGGCGATTCGGTAAAAGTGCGCAGCCTTGGGCACCGGGGTATCGTCACCGCCTTGGGCGAGGACGAGGCCGAAGTGCAGATCGGCGCCTTGCGCGTCCGAGCCCGTCTAGGCGACCTGGAATTGCTGCCCGAGGGGCAACCCAACGGAGACCATCCCAACGAGTGGATGGGCATACCTCTGGTGGCCGAGTCGCCGGGCAGTGAACTTTCCCTGCGCGGCCAGCGCTTCGAAGATGCCGAGACCTCATTGGATCGTTACTTAGACGCAGCCTACACCGCCGGCTTACGCTCGGCGCGCGTCATCCACGGCAAAGGCACCGGGGTGCTACGTGAAATGGTACGGAAGGAACTTGGGAAGCGGAACTTTATCGAGCGTTTCGATTACGCCGCGGCCCACGAGGGCGGCGAAGGGGTGACTGTGGTTTACTTCAAAGAAACTTAATTCCCTACCCAAACCACAAAAGCAAGCTGGCTGCCGCGGAATGCGCCAGTGAGTTGCCAGCAGCCACGATGCGGGATGGTCACACCGCTAAGGATGGCAGACCCAAGCAGGTCTGGGTTACCAAAGGCATGGGTAGCCGGGCCCTTCTCGACAAATGTAGCTGTTCCGCCCAGTTGTTTTCCACCCACCTTAATGTCAGGCTGGGGTTCCTCCGTTACGCTGTAGCCAGGGTATTTCCAAAAGACTTTGTTGGAATAACCATGTCCACCTTGGGGCCACCCGCCTTCGAGGATAAAAACCTGCAGACCGTCTTCCGGACCATAAAGACCAGTTTCCGAGTAGGCAGCCTTTGTGACCGGGCAATCTTCTTTCTTCAAGAGAGCAGGCTGGGCATTCGCTGTGTTCCAGCCGTACCAACCGATCAAGCCGAGCAGCATGGGTGGTAATAGAAAAAGGGTAACCTTTATTTTGGACACGATAACCTCCATAGGTTAGTACACCATGCGCGTTGGAATAGTTCCCTGAATAAGCCAGAGGAATAGGCTGTGGTCTGAGCTCAACGTATAATTAGATCCAATGGAACCTATCGCAAGCCGCCTGGACCCGAAGAGTTCCGAGTTTCAAGCCAACCAAAAACACCACCGCGCCTTGGCCGAAGAGTTGCGCGCCCGTTTGGTTGTTGCCCGCCAGGGCGGCGGTACTGAAGCGCGCCAGCGCCACGAAGCGCGCGGTAAGCTGTTCGTTCGCCAGCGTATCGACCGGCTGTTGGATCCCGGCTCGCCATTCTTGGAGCTATCTGCGTTGGCCGCCAATGGAGTGTATGAAGAAGACGCTCCCGGCGCAGGCCTGATTGCAGGCATTGGGCGAGTGTCTGGACGCGAGGTGATGATAGTAGCCAACGACGCCACCGTAAAAGGTGGCTCGTATTATCCGCTCACCTTGAAGAAGCATCTGCGGGCCCAGCACATCGCCCTGCTAAACCACCTACCTTGCATCTACCTGGTTGATTCTGGCGGGGCTTTCCTTCCGATGCAAGACCAGGTCTTTCCGGACGAGCAGCACTTTGGGCGCATTTTCTACAACCAAGCGCAGATGAGCTCCCGCGGCATCCCGCAGATCGCCGCCGTGATGGGATCCTGCACCGCGGGAGGCGCCTACGTGCCGGCCATGAGCGACGAGGCCATCATCGTCCAGGGTACCGGTACCATCTTTCTGGCTGGGCCGCCGCTGGTTAAGGCGGCCACCGGCGAGGATGTGAGCGCCGAGGACTTGGGCGGCGCCGACGTACACACCCGCCTCTCCGGCGTGGCAGACCACTTCGCCGAGAACGATGACCAGGCGATCAGTGTATTGCGAGAAATTGTTGAGGGCTTGAACACCAGTTCAAAGTTGAAGGTGGAACCTTTCCCGGTGGAAGAGCCTTTGTATGCCGCTGAGGAATTGTACGGTGTCCTGCCACGCAGTTTCCGTGAGGCCTATGATGTGCGTGAGGTCATTGCCCGATTGGTAGACGGAAGCCGGTTCCGCGAGTTCAAAGCGCGTTATGCAGAAACGCTGGTGTGCGGCTTCGCCCGCATTCATGGCTACCCGGTTGGTATCCTGGGCAACAACGGCGTCCTATTCAGCCAGAGCGCCTTGAAAGGCACTCACTTCATCGAGTTGTGCGAGCAGCGCGGTATTCCGCTGCTGTTCTTGCAGAACATTACCGGCTTCATGGTAGGCCGTGAATATGAGGCCGGCGGCATTGCCAAGGACGGCGCCAAGATGGTGCATGCTGTGGCCACCGCCACGGTGCCCAAGCTCACTGTGATCATCGGCGGCTCGTTTGGGGCCGGCAATTACGGTATGGCTGGGCGGGCGTATGAGCCACGCTTCCTGTGGATGTGGCCGAACGCGCGCATCAGTGTGATGGGCGGCGAACAGGCTGCCAATGTGATGCTGACCATCAAGCAGGAGCAACTGGAACGCGAAGGCAAACCGGCGCTGGACAAACAGGGGGCTGCAGAACTGATGCAACCCATTCTTGATAAGTACGAACATGAGGGTAACCCGTACTATTCGACGGCCCGCTTGTGGGATGATGGCATTCTGGATCCGGTCGAGACGCGTACTGTGCTGGGGCTGGCACTCTCCATTGTATTGAAAGCGCCACAGCCTGAAGGTGGGTTTGGCGTGTTTCGAATGTAGAACGAGAGGAGAGACTGGAGTGGCGCGAATGGACTTTGAAAAGTGGGTGCAAGGATATTTAAAGGCGTGGAAGACCAATGAGTGCACCGATATCGAAGCGCTCTTCACCGAAGAGGCGACTTACTTGACCCAAGCCTTTCGAGAGCCATGGAAAGGTCGCGAGATGATCGTCAATGGCTGGCTGGAGCGCGCCGGATGGCAAGGGCAATGGAGTTTCGAGTACGAGTGGGTGGCGATCGAAGGCAACGTAGGTGTGCTTGAGGGAGTGACCACATACCAATCTCAGGGATCCGCCTATAACAACATTTGGGTCATCGTGCTGGATGCGGATGGCCTCTGCTGTGAGTTTCGTGAGCAATGGGTGCAAAAGCCGGAGACAGAATGAATAAAGCTGATGTTGCAAAGTGGCTGGAAGCTTATGTGAAAGCCTGGAAGAGCAATAAACCCCAAGAGATCGCCAAACTGTTCACTGAGGACGCGCTGTATTCCACTGGGCCTTTCGACGAACCCTGGCTCGGGCAGGAAGCCATCATCGATGGCTGGGTAGGCATCGGCGACCGCCCCGAAGAATGGACCTTCGAATACGATGTGATCGCCGTTGACGGCGATCTCGGCGTGATGCAAGGGACTACCGTGTATCAGGAAGCTGGTACCTTCAACAACATCTGGCTGATCAGATTGGCAGCCGATGGAAGATGCAAGATTTCCGCGAATGGTTTGTGAGAAAGAGGGATTAGTCATTGGCAGGAGGAATCCCTTTGTATTATCTACGCGTCAGTTGAGGTTTATCGTTCCCCCAACCTTCTCCCTTTTTACACCCGATCCGTTGGCAACCAGCCTTGTTCCATCAGGCCTAATCAAGTTCCACGAAGTGGCTGCCAAGCTACCAGTCACCGGCGTAGCCCAGGTCGTAAGGCTGGGCGGCCTGCTCCGTGAGGGAGCGGTGCAGCTCGACTAGTTGGCGCAGGTGGTGATGATCGTGTGTAACCCATGAGGCGAACATGTCCCCGGCCAGCATGGTGCGGCCATCGCGTGTGTAGGCGGTATCCCAATCCACCGCGTTCAGAGAACCCAACCAGCTGAGCGAAGCCGCCCGCTCCCGCAGAAAATTTTCCAGCGATTCGCTGAGGCTGCGCTCGTTATATCTGCGTTCGGTGACCCAGCCAACTGGGTCAATAGGCGGCCAGTCCTGCTCAGGGTGCTGCAGGATGATGCCCAGGCGCACGCGGAAGTCGAATTGTTCCTCGTCGTAGAGATGGTTAATCACCTCAAGGATCGACCAGGCACCCCGGGCTGGTTGGACCCGTGACTGTTCGTCAGAGATGTTCTTTACCAGGGAGCGGATACGTTCAGCGTTATCTTTAAGCTGCTGGACAAGGAACGAATAATCCATAAAGTCACCGTGGGATAATATTTGGGTCATTAAAACACATCTGATGGTTCGCACAAAGTCCATTTCAAAACTGCTGATTGCCAACCGGGGCGAGATAGCCGTACGCATCGCCCGCGCCTGCCGTGAACTGGGCATCCGCTCCGTAGCGGTCTATTCACAGCCGGATGCTGAAGCTTTGCATGCGCGCCTTGCAGATGAGGCTATCGAGATCGGGCCAGCCGAATCCAGCCAGTCCTACTTAAACATCGAGCGCGTGCTGGCCGCCGCTAAAAGCAGCGCAGCGGACGCGTTACATGCGGGCTATGGTTTCCTGGCAGAGAACGCCGATTTTGCTGAGGCAGTGATCGCAGCCGGGTTGATCTGGGTTGGTCCGCCACCAGCGGCCATGCGCGCCATGGGAGACAAAGCTGGTGCACGGGCGCTGATGGAAAAAGTCGGCGTGCCCGTGCTGCCGGGATATCAGGGGAAGGATGATCCCGAGTCTTTGAAAAAGGCTGCGCGGCAAATCGGATACCCGCTGCTAGTAAAAGCGTCCGCAGGTGGTGGTGGCATGGGCCAGCGCGTGGCCAACCGCGCTGATGAATTGGACGAAGTCATAGTGGCTGCACGCCGCGAATCCCAACACGCCTTTGGAGATGGACGGCTGATTTTGGAGAAATATTTACCGCAGGCGCGGCATGTGGAAATCCAGGTTCTGGGAGATCAACATGGCAACCTACTGCACCTATTCGAGCGGGAATGTTCACTGCAGCGGCGGCGGCAGAAAATCGTTGAGGAAAGTCCCTCCCCTTTGCTGGATGACGTATCGCGCGCTCGCATAGCCTCCGCTGCCCTGACCGCTGCGAAAGCAGTGGGATACGCCAATGCCGGCACAGTGGAATTCCTAGTGGACCCTCAATCGAAGAAGTTTTATTTCCTGGAAATGAATACGCGCATCCAGGTGGAGCACCCTGTCACCGAGCTGGTCACAGGTATTGACCTGGTGCAATGGCAGGTCCGCGTTGCCGCAGGTGACAAACTCTCTTTTAAGCAGGCTGAGCTGAGCCAAAAAGGCCACGCCATAGAGTGCCGCATTTATGCCGAAGATCCCGCAGTGAGCTTTCTGCCCCAGGCAGGAAGAGTGCTCAGGCTGCGGCTGCCAGCAATGGAGAGAGAGGCCAAGACCCGCATCGATAGCGGTGTGGCAGAAGGCGATATGGTTAGTTCGCATTACGATCCTTTGTTAGCAAAGGTAATCGTGCACGCTAAGGACCGGTCCTCTGCGCTGCAGCGTATGCGGGAGGCGATGCACAACACCGCCATCTTGGGCATGACCACCAATATCGACTTCCTGCAGGATCTCCTGGCACACAAAGATGTGGAAGCGGGGGTTTTTGATACCCGCTTCGTTGAGCGCGAGTTTGCTGACTGGCAATCTCAGCAAGAGTTACCCCATGAGGCGTTGATCGCCGCGCTGCTCACTGAGCTTGGTTTGCCCGGTGTGAATAGAGTTTCAGCAAAAGCAGATGGCGAAGACGTCTACTCTCCCTGGGACACGCCGACTGGCTTCCGAATCGGTGGGCGATGAAATTCAACTATCGCTATCAGCAGAACCTTGTAAGTGTGGAGTTGCTGGCGGGCAGGAGCGAGCATCAGGCCATCGTTGCTGGTCGAAACTATTCGGTGCGCTCCTTAAATTCGAACGACGGTTCGATTATTTTCGAAATTGACGGCCGCAAAGTGGCAGCCCTAGTTGCCAAAGATGGCCGCAAACTGTGGATTCACCTCGATGGGAAGAGCTATTCGCTTGAGCGCGTATCCAGACAATCGCAGTCCGACAGCCTAACCGAAAGCGAACGAGTACTGAGAGCGCCGATGCCCGGCCAGGTGCGTCAAGTCTTAGTGAAACAAGGGCAGGAAGTTAAAACTGGAGAAGTGCTCGTGTTGCTGGAAGCAATGAAGATGGAAATGCGGATCCAGTCCCCACATGCAGCAAAAGTGGCGCGCGTGTCTGTTTCTGAAGGCCAAAATGTGGAAAAAGAGCAAATCCTTGTAGAATTGGAAGGTGAGGATTGATGACCGGAAAATACTACGATGAACTGCAGGTAGGGGATTACCTTCGGCACGGCCGCGCCCGCACCATCACCGAAACTGATCACCTGCTCTTTTGTGGAATAACCCAGAACACTCAGCCATTACACTTGGATGAGGAATTCGCTAAGGGAGCTGGGTTCGCTGGGCGCCTCGTCAACGGCATCCTCACCTTGGGTTTGGTGATCGGCATCACCGTGCCCGATCTGACCGAAGGCACCATTATTGCCAACCTGGGCTACCAAAACATCCAACACCCTGCGCCGGTGTATCTCGGGGACACCATTTCAGTGGAGAGCGAAGTATTGGAAAAGCGCCTTTCGGAAAGCAAAGCCAATCGCGGTATCGTGCGCTTAAAACATCTCGGCCGCAATCAAAAGGGGGAAGTCGTGATCGAGGTGGAGCGCACGGTGATGTTCCTGATGCGCCCCATGGCCGGCAAATGATGCGCCCGCGCCGCGCCTTGCTTTATGTGCCGGGCAGCGACTGGCCTAAAATGCAGAAAGCAGTCGGCATGGGAGCCGACTGCGTGTGCCTCGATCTGGAAGACGGCGTTGCGCCTGACAAGAAAATCGAAGCACGGGCCTTAGCTTCCCAAGCTCTGCGCGAATTGGGTTTTGGGCTCAGCGAGCGCTTGGTGCGTATCAATGCCGCCGGATCCGGTCTAGAGACCGACGACCTGGAAGCATTGCTGCCCGCGCGGCCGGATGGCATCGTGCTACCCAAGGCCGCCGACGCCGACCAGGTTCGCCAGATCTCTGAGCGCATTGCCGCTTTTGAACAAAAGCAGGGGCTAAAAACGTTGAGCATTCGGCTTATAGCGCAGATCGAAAGCGCCCGAGGCCTGGTGAACATCAAAGAAATCGCCAGCGCGGACGCGCGGCTGAATGCGTTGATCTTCGGCTCCGAAGACTTTGCCTATGATGTTGGTGCCAGGCGCACTCCCGAAGGTGACGAAATATTTTACGCGCGCAGCAAGGTGGTGGCGCATGCGGCAGCCTTTGGGCTGCAAGCCATCGACATGCTCTGGGTGGATTTCAAAGATGGAGCAGGCCTGCAACGTCTAGCTGCCCAGGGTGCCCAGCTAGGTTACAGTGGCATGCAAGTGATCCACCCGGATCAGATCGCCCCAGTGCAGCGCGCGTTCACCCCCAGTGCAGCTGAGTTGGCAGCGGCCCAACGTATCGTTGATGCTTACACCGAGAATATTAAGGAAGGCCGTGGCGTTTTCGCCTTGGATGGCAGGATGGTGGACCTACCCATCGTGAAGGCCGCTCAGCGTGTGCTGGCCCGCGGTGGGGCTATAGGGCAGTAACAAAAAAGAGGCCGGCATCACGCCGGCCTCTTTTAGATTGCTCCAGGGTCATTTCTTGCGTTTCGCAGGTACTGTCTTAGGCAAGGTGCGCTTGGCTAGCCAGCGGCGCAGCCCCCAACCGATCAGCACTACAGGCAGGCCAATAACAAGGACGATTGGCAAAACGTAGAGGGCAAACCATACCAGGGCTTCGGCGATGCCTTGCAGGGCACGGATCAGAGCTTCGATAGCCTGCTTGGCAATTGCGGAAAGGTCCCAGGGGTTGACTTGGATAGGCTGCACCGCCTCATTGGCAATCAGTTCTACAGAGATAGCCGAGAGGGCGGAAGATTCTTCATAATACTGGATCTGGCCTTTGAGAACTTCGATCTGCTCGGTAATGTAGTTGAGCTGGTTGAATGCATTTAGCACATCTTCGGTATCCGTGGCATCTTCCATGATCTGGCGCAGCATGTCTTCAGCACTTTCCAGGTTACGCAGGCGGGATTGCAGGTCAGTGTATTCAGCGGTTACATCCTGGCCGCTTTGGTTGTCGGTTGGCACATCAACCGCTCCAGCGCGGATATCGTCCAGGGCTTGCTGGAACAATTCGCTGGGCACGCGAATGGTAATGTAAGCGCCGGTAGCTTCCCCACCGTTGTTCAAATAGGTCTGGTAGATACTGGAGCTAACCACAAAGCCACCCAAGCGCTCAGCCATAGCGGCAATTTCTTCCATGCGTTGATCGGGCGAAGTAACCACGATGGAGAGGTTGGCGGACTTGATTACGAGGCGTTCTGCAGCCTGCAAAGAAGCAGGTGCTTCGCGGGCGAACGATTCACCAGTTTCATCGAATTCTTCTATAGTGAAGCTCGGCTCAAAAGCTGGCGCGCCTCCCCCGCCGATGCCTTCGGGGTAGCTAGTTTTATCTTCTACGGGAAACGAGGCTGCCGCTGCGCAAGCGGACAGAAAAATAGCCGAGGTGGCGATCAACGAAAACAGGGTTGTAAGAGCTCTCTTCTTCATGTTGGTTCTCCTAGTGGGTTGCCTTACTAATCAGACGCTGAACCCCGCTGGTAAGTTCCAACTACCAGCCGCCGGCCAAACGCTGGATGTGCCTATCCGGCAGACGGGCAGTACGCATGCGTTCCTGTACTGCGGCAATATCGTAGGATACCCGCGCGTATTCCAAGGTGTTCGCTTCGTGATCGAAGATGGCATAGGCGGCGCGCGTGTCCCGGTCGCGGGGCTGCCCAACCGAGCCGGGGTTGGCGATGCAACGGCTGTTCAGCATGGTTTTGGCGTCGTGTATAGGAACTTGCATGCTTACCTTGCGGCCTTGAAAGAAAAATATCAGAGGAATATGGGTGTGGCCGACAAAGCAAAAATCAGTATCGAAATAGCTTAAATTCTCGGAAGCAGAATAGGCGTCCAGCAAATACTCGAGCAGGGGCTGGCGCGGGCTGGCGTGGACAAGCGTTACGCCGTTGGTTTTGCACCGCGGCCGCAGGCTTTGCAAAAAGGTCAGGGATTCAGTTTCCAAACAGCCGCGCAACCACTCAATGGAAGAGCGCGCTTCGGAATTAAAACCTTGCAGGGCCAGTTGGCCGGTAGCGGCGGCGTCATGATTGCCCTGCAGGCAGACTAAACCAGGAATTTCTCTTAGCTTCGCAATACATTCGTTGGGATCAGGGCCGTAACCGACCACATCGCCAAGGCACCAGACGGCATCCACGTCCCCGGCACTCTCCATTACAGCACCAAGCGCGCCTGCGTTGGAGTGGATGTCGCTGAGGAGGAGCACGCGCATAAAATGGCTGGGGCTTTAACGAGTTGTTTCCAGATTGCTGGGGCCAAAGGCGCCTGGCAGCAGGTCGGCGACCGTGGCCTCTCGCGTTATTTCGCCGGCTTGATTGGCGATGAGTACTAACGCTCCGAGAGAAAACTCTGCCAGGACCTGGCGGCAAGAACCGCAGGGCGTGCCGCCATCGCGAGTGACTACAACAATCGCCTCGAAGTCCTTTTCACCTTCGCTGACTGCTTTGAAAACAGCCACTCTTTCTGCGCAAATCGAATCAGGATAGGCCGCATTTTCGATATTAGACCCCTGGTAGATCGTGCCGGATGACGTTAACAGGGCTGCCCCGACCAAATAATTAGAATAAGGAGCGTATGCTTTGCCCTGGGCTTGCTTTGCAGCAGCCACTAGTTCGTTTCGCCTGGCGCTACTCAACATTGGACGCTCGAGTCTTAGTGGATTTATCGCCCACAACCTTCTTGGCGCGAACGCGCCGAATACGGCGGCCAACGATCTGCTCAATGGTCATGTTCACACCCTTCTCGTCAACGGTTTCTGACACCTTGGGCACCCGGCCGATGCGGTTGAAAATAAAGCCACCCAGGGTGTCGGCGTCAAGGCTGCTCAAGCGGCTTTCCATGATCTCGTTGAAGTCATCCAAATTGATGCGGCCATGGAAGATATATTCGCTGTCTGAGACTTTTTGATAAGAAAGCTCTTCGCCCTGGTCGTATTCGTCCTGGATCTCGCCCACGATCTCTTCCATCATGTCTTCCATGGTGACCAGGCCGGCAACGCCGCCGTATTCATCGACCACGATGGCAATATGAATGCGACCCGCCTGCATTTCCGCCAGCAGATCATCCAGCTTTTTGGATTCCGGGATGAAGTTGGCGGGGCGCAGCAATTCACGCAAGGTTTTAACCGGACCCGCTGTACGACCCACGCGGAGCAGATCCTTGGCGTAAAGTACACCTATGATGTTGTCGATGGTCTCTTTATAGACCGGGATGCGCGAGTAGCCTGATTCAAGAAACGCTTCCGCGGCCTGGTCGACCGGTGTATCCACATCCAGTGCATAGATGTCGATGCGGGGCACCATGATCTCGCGCACCAGGGTGTCGCTAAACTCGAAAATGGAAAAGATCATTTGGCGTTCGTCTTGTTCCAGAACACCCTGGCGCTGGCTGGCGTCAACAAAGGAGCGCAATTCGTTTTCGGTGATGGAAACCAGCTGCTGGGCTTCGCTGCCCCCCCGGTTGGAGAGGCGCGCCGGCAAAATCAAAAGAGGCCGCATGAGTAATGAAACGATTCGCGCAAGGGGGCTGAGTCGCAGCGCCCATAATTCAGGATCGCGCAGCACGCGGCGTTCGACGAAGAATTCGAACAACCATATAAGTAGGGCGATCAAAATAAGCAACCCACTCAGGTTTTGAATTGAAACAACGGCAGCCTCGAGCGGGATGACCAATGCCAGGACCAGGCCGGCAATAAGGAAACGCAGCAACGTCAGGGTAAGGCGCAGGCTGTCGCGCAGGTTAGCACGGCGCTTCATCAAGTCCAGGGCTCGGTCTACTTTTATGCTTTGTTCTTCGCTGAGCGAAGCCAGGCGGGAATAGCGCGCATTTAAAACCCCAGCGCGGGTGGCAGTGACGATCAAATCAATGATGAGTAGCAGAACCAGCAGGTAACCGAGTGGGCTAATCTGAATCCTCCAATTTGCGAATGGCGCGAGCGGGAACGCCAACCACAATTGTGTTGGCGGGCACATCTTTGGTGACTACTGCACCGGCGCCAGTACGCGCCCCTTTGCCAATATGCAATGGCGCCACTAGCATGGTGTCGCTGCCGATGAAGACCTCATCTTCGATTACGGTAACATTTTTGTTCTTGCCATCGAAGTTGGCAGTGATGGTACCTGCACCGATGTTGACGTTAGCGCCGATGGTGGCATCCCCGATGTAGGAGAAATGGCCCATCTTGACGCCAGGTCCTAAAGTGGAATTCTTTACCTCGCCAAAGTTCCCCATATGTACTCCGTCGCTGAGCATAGCGCCTGGGCGCAGGTGGGCGAAGGGACCGATATCCACATGGTTCTCGATAACGGCAGTCTCCACCACGGCGGACAGGACCTTGCAGGCATTACCCACGCGGCTATTCTTGACGATGGTGTTGGGGCCAATGGTGCAATCTTCGCCAATGTGAGTATCTCCCAGTAGCATCGTGTTGGGCCACAACACCGTATCCTGCCCAATGGTGACGCCGGCCTCGATAAAGGTAGACAGGGGATCGATCAGGGTGACGCCTGCCAGCATCCAATGCTGGTTGATGCGTTTACGCAGCACAGCCTCGGCTTCCGCCAGGTGCACTCGGGTGTTGACGCCGATGGCTTCGTCTGGGCTATCCAGGGAAACAGTAGCCACGTACTCCCCGGCTTTGGCGGCCAACTCGAAAAGGTCGGTAAGGTAATACTCTT
>JBBDXQ010000083.1:0-17527 GCA_040902265.1 Anaerolineales bacterium | reverse complement strand
GTTGGCGCTGGCTACGGACCCAGCCGCGGGCCTCCAGCTTGCCGAGGATATAGTAGATAGAGGAGAAACCAACCTCAGCCCAATTACGCATACCACGCGATTCGATCAGTTGCTCGATCTCGTACCCGTGGCGAGGTGCTTCAACTACCAGACCCAGGATGGCTAATTCGGCGTTAGTCATATATTCTAGTTATAGAATATTAACAAGATATCGACAATTGGTCAATGCGGAAAAGGCTGTAGCTAGGAACAGAGATTGAAATTGGATCTGAGACCAGGTGCTTCTTTGTGGAAATCAAGGGTCGGGAAAGGGTACCAAGCAACCCCATACTCAAATCGAAGTGTGAGATCTACCAATGAACGGATTACTTTATCGCAAAGATGATCCGGACCTTCACCTTCCTGCTTGTATACTCTCCCCATGCCGCGCGAGGTGCGTTCCCAACGAGTGGAAGCCATCGTGCTCAAGCATGCTGACTTCGGAGAAGCCGACCGGCTTCTTACCCTGTACACCCGCGAGCTGGGCAAGTTGCGCGCCATTGCAAAAGGCGCCCGCCGGCCCGGCTCGCGCAAGGGCGGCCACCTGGAACCGTTCACTCGCAGCAAACTACAGCTGGCCAGCGGACGAGACCTCTTCATCGTCAACCAGGCGGAGGCCATTGAAGCCTACTCCACGCTCACCGAGAACCTTGAGGCGCTGGGCTATGCCTCCTATGTGGTTGAACTACTGGACAGGTTCAGCTCCGACCTGGACGCCAACCAGGCGGTGTACCGTCTGGTGCGTGATACGCTGGCGCGCCTGGCGGGGGGTGAGGAATTGCAATTGGCGGTTCGCTATTATGAAATGCGCTTGCTGGACCAGGTAGGCTTCCGACCGGAATTGCTCACCTGCCTGAACTGCCGCAAGCAGATCCTGGCGCAAGACCAATATTTTTCGTTCGAGCAGGGCGGTGTTCTGTGCCCCGAGTGCGGGCCGCGCGACCCGGCTGCCCGCCCCATTTCCCTGGCAGCGCTCAAGGTGCTGCGCCACCTGCAGCGCAGCAGCTACCAGGATGCTCGCCGCGCCAAGCCTCCGGCAGCGGTTCAGATTGAATTAGAATCGCTGATGAATGCCTACATTACCTATCTGGCAGAACGCAGCCTAAACACACCGCGTTTTTTACGCAGGGTGCGCAATGGCACGGCACAAAAAAGGAGCTGAGATGAGCCTAACTACCATCCGTTTGCTGGTGGACGATATCGAGAAGTGCCGCATTTTTTATAAAGAGGTTATGGGTCTGAAGGGGCAGTTGAGTGTGGAAGGCATCTATTATGAATTTTCCGCCGGGGACTGCATCCTGGCGCTTTACAAACGCGAGCTGATGGAAAGCGTGGCGGGAGTGGTGATGGAGCGCGGGAAAGCTGGCGACAAGGTGGCGCTCACCTTTAGCGTTGCCGACGTGGATGCAACCTTCAAAGAGTTTCAAGCCAAGGGCGTCAATTTTGTCACCGAACCGCACGACCTGGAAACCTGGGTATTGCGCGTGGCGCATTTGCGAGACCCAGAAAGCAACTTGATCGAGATCAATGCGCCGTTGAAAAAATAACAGCTAACACTTGCCAATTAATAGTTTTCAATAGGGCGAGGCGATTTCGCGCCTAAGCGCCACAAACAAACGACTAGAAGCCTTCGAGCTTTGAAAAGTCAGCGACGCCGTTTGACAACGCAACAATTCGTTGTAGCATGCCAAGACGGTTGCGCCGCAATTGTTCGTCTTCTGCCATTATCAAGACTTTATCAAAGTAATTGGTAACGCCCAGAACCATTTGTTTAAATGAATTGAAGAACGATTCCATTGACCCTTGCTTGCGCTGCTCTCCTTCCGCTTTTTTGATTGCGTCTAGAAAAACACTGTCAAGATCGTCCAGTGCAGTTTCATCCACCTGATAAGTTTCTTTCAGATCACGCGTGATGCGTACGCAGCGGGCGAACGCCGTAAGAGTCTGCGTCCAATCGGGCCGCGCCATCTGGGTGGTTAGTTCGCGCACGGCGCGGGCTGCAGCGGCCGGATTGCGGCCCTGGGCGGCCAGCACGGCGTCAACCACGTCATGGCGAGCGCCTTCCTCAAGCAACAGAGCGCGCTGGCGTTGGATGATGAAATCGAGCGCTTTGATCTTAGCGTCGTCAGTAACCAAGACCGTTTGAGTCGAGGCCGCCACGGCGATGCCTTCGCGCAGGCTAAAGTTCAAGTCCCAGGCGATCAGGCCTTGCACCAGGCCGATGGCCGCTCTACGCTGGGCGAAGGGATCCTTGGCGCCGGTGGGCTCCAGGCCAAGGGCGAAGAGGCCGGCCAGGGTGTCCAACCGGTCGGCCAGGCCAACCACCAGGCCAGCTTTAGTCTTTGGGGTAATGTCACCAGCGAAGCGCGGCAAGTAATGTTCGAATAGCGCCTCAGCCACGGCCGGTGGCTCGCCGGAATCCAAAGCGTAGTATTTGCCCATCACACCCTGTAAGCTGGTCATCTCGATCACCATCTTGGTGACCAGGTCTGCCTTGCACAGCTGGGCAGCCCGCTCGGCCACCTGGTTTTCTTCGGCGGTGAGCCCCAGCTTGGACGCTAACTCCCTGGTCAAGGCGATGATACGCCGGGTCTTATCCCACATCGAGCCCAGGTCTTTTTGGAAGGTGAGCCCCTTGAGTTGCTCAACGAAGGACCCCAGTGTGCGTTCTCGATCCTTGCGAATGAAGTAGGCCGCATCTGCAAAGCGGGCGCGGATCACGTCGGCGTTGCCGGTGAGAACCGCTTTCTTGTTGAACTCGCCATTACCCACAGCGATGAATTTGTTGAGCAGGTGGCTATTCTTCTCGACGGGGAAATATCGCTGGTGCTTTTTCATTACGGCAATGAGCACTTCACGCGGCAAATCAAGGAAAGCGCTCTCAAATTCGCCCAACAGCGCGGTTGGCGCTTCGACCAAATTGGCGACCTCAGAGAGCAGCTCCGGGTCATCCGGCACGCGACCCCCAGCAGACTTGGCTAAAAGGGCCACCTGGGAGCGGATGGCCGCGCGGCGCGCTTCCACATCCAACTGGATGCCTTGTTTCTTAAGTTGCGTAAAAAAATCCGTAGGCGCAGCGACTTTGAACGATTCTGCTTTGCCTAGGCGCAGACCGCGGCTGGTTTTGGCGCTGTGCAGGCTGGCAAATTCGAATGGAACCAAGTGACCACCGTGGACAGCCAGCAACCAGCGAATTGGCCGGGAGAAGGTGGCCCCGCTGGCATTCCAGCGCATGGACTGTTCGAATTTCAGAGAGGCGATCAAATCCGGCAGCCTGGCAGCCAGGACTTCGACCGCGTTCTGGCCTTTGTGGTGCACACGCGCCACCACATATTCGCCGCCATCCATAGCTTCCACCTTAAGGGTGGTGACCGGCACGCCCTGGCCGCGGGCAAAACCTTCGGCGGCTGCGGTCGGGGCGCCGTCGGCGCTATAAGCGCGGGCGGCGGGTGGTCCTTTGACCACTTCATCACGTTCCGCCTGGCGCGGGGCCAGCCTGGTCGCCAAAGCTACCAGGCGACGGGGCGTACCCATGACCTGTAAATCTTTGAAAGGCAACTTTTGCTCTTCCAGTAAAGCGGTGAGGCTCGCGCGTAATTGCTCGATGGCCACATCTAGATCCGAGGGTGGTAACTCTTCGGTGCCGATCTCTAGTAGAAAATCAGCCGGCTGCTTAGGCCCGGAGATTTTTTTCGAGGAAACACCTGTGGGTTTTGACTCTTTTTTGCCGGTCTCGCGGAACCAGGGAAATTCCTGGCGCTGGCGGTCAGCCACATAGGCTTCTGCTACCTGGCTGGCGAGGGTGCGCATCTGGCGGAAGTAAGCCTGGCGTTCGGTGACGCCGATGGCGCCGCGCGCGTCGAGGACATTGAAGGCATGCGAGGTTTTGAGCACGTAATCGTAGGCAGGCAGCATAAGGCCAGCCTGCAGGGCGGCCTTAGCCTCCTCTTCATAAAGCTCGGCCATCTTGCGCAGGCGATCCACATCGGCCGTCTCGAAATAATATTTGCTTTGCTCGCGTTCCCCCTGCAAGTTCAGACTGCCCCAGGTCAGCTTCTGGTTCCAGCGCAGGTCACCCACATTTTGCACTCCCTGGAGCGCCATTGCAATGCGATCCAGACCGTACGTGATTTCCACCGACACGGGGTCCAGGGTCAGCCCGCCAGCTTGCTGAAAGTAGGTATATTGGGTGATCTCCAGCCCGTCGAGCCAGACTTCCCACCCCAGACCCCAAGCTCCTAAAACCGGTGAGGTCCAGTTGTCCTCGACGAAACGGATATCGTGCTTGTGCACATCGATGCCGATGGCTTGCAGAGAGCGCAGGTAGAGTTCCTGCGGATTACCCGGATCAGGTTTGAGGATGACCTGGAACTGGGTGTGCTGCTGCAAACGGTTGGGATTTTCGCCATAGCGGCCATCATCGGGCCGTACAGAAGGCTCTACGTAGGCGACGTTCCAAGGTTCTGGGCCAAGCACGCGCAGGAAGGTGGCAGGATTCATGGTGCCGGCGCCAACCTTTTCGTTGTGGGGTTGCCACAATACGCAACCCCAGTCCATCCAATACTGTTTCAGCGCAGCAATGATGGATTGGAAATCTTTAGGTTGGGCTGGTTTGGCCTTTTTCGTTGGTTTAGTTAGTCTCTTTGTTTTCTTGACCATTCTTTCCATTATACGCGGGGAGTGGGTAAGTTTGATTGGTTCGCGCGCAGTAACTTGCAGGACTTGGTTATTTGATAGACAGGCTATGACAAGGTGACAACTCGCCGCATATAATTCCAGTGTGGCAATGCGAATACTTTTCGATGGCTGGCCGCTGATCTATTCACCGCTTGGTTCAGCAGCTTGGCACTTGCGCACGCTGCTAGCGCTGGCAACTGAGGGAGTGGAGCCGGTGCTGGCCTTGCCCACCGAGCCGCCAGTCGCATTCGAAAGACCGGCGATGCAAACAACTTATCAGCACACACACGATCGCGGGGAATGGGAACAGCGCATCCTGCCGCGGCTGGCGGGCGAAGAGGAAGCGCAGGCGATCCACACCTCCGGGTTGGCTGCCTCGCTATTCGGAAAAGTTCCAACGCTGGTAAGTCCCGGCGAAGTTGAGGGACGGTCCGCGGGAAGTCGCCTGAAGGCAGCCCTGGGCCACGGCGGCTTGGTGCGCGCACAGATCCTGTGGCCGAGCGACCTGCCCGCGCCGCGCTTGCCGGGCGCGCTGCACCGACTGCCACCAGTGGTGCATCCCGAATTCCTTATGACGACACCGGTCTCAAGCCAGTTAACCCTGCCGGATGAGTTCGTGCTGGTGCACGGGTTGCGGGATGAAGCGAGTGCGCTGGCCTTGTTGGAAAGCTGGACCTGGGCCGCGGCTTCGATCGGGGAGTTTTATCCAGTGGTGATCATCGGGTTGGATGAACAAGCGACAAGGTTCGTGCAAGAGCAATTGCCCAAGTTCCATGTGGCGGAAAGCGTGCGCGTGCTCGACGAGGTCCAACCGCAAGACCTGGCAGTTCTTTACAAAGGCTGCTCCGCCCTGGTTCACCTGGGACAGCCGGCACCCTGGGGCAACCCTCTGCGGGCAGCGCTGGCCAGCGGTAAGGCCGTCGTGGCGCATCGAGAAGAGCACACAGAAGCGATCGTGGGAGCGGCAGCTTACCTAACGCCAACGGATGACCTGCGCGCCTTCGGTGCGGCCATGATCACTGTGGTCGTGGACGAGAAGGCCCGCGAAAAACTGGAGGATGCAGCGCGACAACGCGTCGCACAATGGAAGGTGGAGGCGTTTACAGCGAAATTGGTTGAGATATATAGAGGGAATGGAAGGTAGAGATTGGGGATTGGAAACCGCGGGAGGGGACTAGAGACTAGAGATGGCACCGAAGATAAACGGAAGGGCGAGAGTTATCGCCGGCGAACTTGCAGGGTGTAGAAGCCCAGGCCCGCACCGCTAAGCAGCAGCAGTATGCCCAGCAGTCCCATTATCGGTGACGGCTGGCCTTCATTGGTTGATAGCAGGCTGCCTCCACCGGCAGAGGAAACTTGCGCACCGAAATTGATCTCCTGGGTTTGGCCCGGCGCAATCTGAATAGTTATGTTAGGCGCGGTGGTGGGGTTGTAACCCTCAGGAATGGCAACGCTGATGGTGTACTCGCCGAGGGGCAGCTCTTCAAAGCAAGTACGGACCGGGTCTAATTCCTCATCCAGGGCAGATACTGTAGCCGCGGTGCGGGAAGCCAGACCGGCGCGCTCGTTCACGCTAGCCTGCCCACCAGCAATGCCGAATTCGGTTTCCTGGCGGGCAGCATCCCCATTGACGTCATCGAAAAGCAACACACAAATGCTGCCGGTGCCGGGCGTTTCGGGAGTCAGTGTGGCCACTACGTCACTGGGAGGGTCGGCGGTGGGGGTGGTGGCTTCCTGTTGGCTGGTTATCCCCAATAAAATCACCTGGCCTTCCCCTAATACTTCGTTGCCGTTCCAACTGTTCAGGTTCTGCAACGTAGTCAGCTCCATGCCAAATTGAGCGGCAATGCCCCATTGAGTATCGTTAGGCAGCACGGTGTAGAGGATGCGGCCATCTGCGCCTGCTGAAGGCATAGGTTCTGGGGTAGTCTGCAGCATGGCACCCAAGGCTGGGCCAGGTGTGCTCACGGCCCAGAAGCCGAATAGCACCAGGGCTGCAGCTAGGGTAATTCCGACTGGTTTACCGAGTGATCTCATCAGACAAAATTATATCAGCGGGCACTATAATTGATCGAGATAAGGTTATTTTCCCATATGAATGCCCAAGTACTAACGCTCTCAAAGACAAAAACCAGCCCGCTGCGTGCTTTTGACATCCGGCGGGACCTGCTGCCAGTAGCCGACCTGGTGGAGTTATGCTTCGCGGAAAGCCTGGATGCGGACGGACGCCTGTACATCCGCCAGATGCGTCAGGCAGCCCAGGGTCCCTTGATGGACCTGGCGAAGTATGGCAGCGGGCGAGACTTGCCAATGAGCGGCTTCGTGTGGCAGGAGTATGGATCGCTGGTGGGCAACCTTAGCCTGGTACCGCACCGTCATGGAAACCGGCGCTTCTATCTGATCGCCAATGTAGCTGTGCATCCAGATCACCGTCGACGAGGTATTGCCCGTGCCCTGACCCAGGCGGCGCTTGCGGATGTGGAGCGCCGTGGCCGGTACGAGACCTGGTTACAGACAGACGAGAAGAATGTGGCCGCTGTAGATCTATATAGGGGAATGGGTTTCGTTGAGAAAGCCAAACGAACCTCATGGCGCGTGCGACCGACTATCGAACTGGCCGAGGAGTTAGCCGGACAGGATATGCTGCGCCCACGACATCCCGCCGACTGGCCAGCGCAACTTAGCTGGCTGAAATCCAATTATTCCGAGGAGGTGCGCTGGCAGCTTCCACTGGATCTTAAACTTTTCCAACCCGGCTGGCGCGGCGCTCTTGAGCGCGCATTAAGCGAACGACGCGTGAAACAATGGAGCGCGCTGCACGCAGGTGAACTTCTTGGCGTAATGAGCTGGCAATCCTCCGCGCTGGACGCTGACCGATTATGGCTGGCGACCGACGCATACCATGAAGACAAAGCCATCCCGCTGCTTATGCAGCAGGCGCGCGCCGAATTGCAGCCAGAGCGCAGGTTGGCGCTGAATTATCCCGGCGGCCAGGCGCAGAAGGCGTTAGCGGCGGCCGGGTTCCACGCAGTGCGCACCCTCATCTGGATGGCCTATCCATGGAGCTCAACAAACTAAGCGGAGCAATGTGACGATCAACGACCAGAGTGGATTGCGTCGCATACTGCAAGCAGCTCGCGTCATTGCAGTGGTGGGCCATTCGAACAATCCTCAGCGCACCAGCTATCGCATCGCCGCCTATTTACGCGCGGCCGGGTACCGAGTGCACGCGGTGAACCCCACGATCCGCACGGTGGATGGCGAGCCGGTTTACGCGAGCCTGGCGGAGGTGCCAGAGCAGATCGATATCGTTGATGTGTTCCGCCGCTCGGAATTCCTAAGTGAAGTGGTCGACCAGGCTATCGCAGTGGGCGCCAAGGCAGTGTGGGCGCAACTTGGCGTGGTCGATGAGAACGCAGCCAGGAAAGCAGAGCTGGCTGGGTTGGATGTGGTGATGGATCGCTGCATTATGGTGGACCACAGGATGTTGCTTGTAAAATAGGTAGAGCGATGATTGAACTTTAATCAATAAGAGCCTGTTGCAGGCTCTTATTTTTTCCTTGGAGATCGAGATCAGGCTTTTACTCGTTCAGGCACGGTCTTTACATGCCTGGCTTTGCTAGCCCAACCCCAAGGGGTGCCGATGAGCGGGAGCAAGAAATAATCCAAGCCGATGTAGCCCGCGATCTTCCAGGCCATGACCAGGCCCAGGGCGATCACGAACAGCAAGGGGTTGGTGCTGGCCGAACCAGCCATCATGAAGTTCCAATTCATCAAGGCTCCGAAAAACGCAGCGACGCCGGTGAAAGCGCCCAGGATCAGGGCAATGCCGACCAACAGCTCTCCATAAGCCACGATCTTGGCAAACCAGACATAAGCTTGCGAGTCGAGCAGAAACTGGATAAAAGCACGGTACCAATCGAAAGAGATAGGGGCACGTCCCTCAAGCGGGATCTGCACAGCCCCCGTCCAGTAACCCTTCAAGGCATCGCCGGTCACGGTCCAACCAGGGCTGCCGATCTTGTGGAGAGCGGCATCAATCCACTGGTAGCCAAGCCACACACGCGCCGCCAGCCATACAAAGGCCAGGCGGGGATCGTTGAACAGGGTCCGGACCACAACGGGATCTTGAATCACACGACCTTTTTGAATCATTGCACTCATTTCTGCCTCCTTGATTCGCTTTGGCGAATCGTTAAATCAAGTTGGCACTACTGTATTAGCAGAGGCGAACAATCGACAGGGTTACCTGTACTGACTTGTGTGCCTAGAAGAGGTGACAATATCACCCTTTGTGAAAATTGAGACAATGGACAAACGACAGGCTAATCAGGGGGCAAGCGTCCACTGCAGATCGGGGGTAGGGCGGGGATAATCTAGTTGTGAACATACCTGCCAAGTTACAGACGCTCTACTCTGACAAGCTGGTTTCCGCCGAGCAGGCGGTAAAAGCCATCCATTCAAATTCGCGGGTCTACCTGGGAGGCGGAGCAGGGGTACCGCAGGTGTTGGAACGGGCCATGGTGGGCCGGGCCACACAATTACGGGAAGTTGAAGTCGTTTCTGTGCTGACTTTTGCGGGTGGGAACTATTTGAAGGAACAATACGCCAGCAGCTTCCGGCACCGGGCCTTGTTCGTGGGCGAAAATGCCCGAGAAGCGGTAAACGCCAGCCGGGCGGATTACGTGCCGGTTTTCCTTTCTAAAGTGCCAGGCCTGTTCAAAAATGGAATCCTACCTATTGACGTAGCTTTGATCCAAGTCTCCCCGCCCGATGCCCATGGATTTTGTTCCTACGGCATCGAGGTGGGCGTTACCAAACCAGCCGCAGAGAGCGCCAAGCATATCATCGCCGAGATCAACCCGAACATGCCGCGCGTAATGGGAGATTCCTTTATCCATCTTAGCCGCATCGATCAAATTGTCGAAGTCGATTACCTGCTGCCAGAAACTGGGAACAATGGAATTTCTCCCGAGCAGGAAAAAATTGGTGAGCTGGTGGCGGACTTGATCCCCGACGAGGCCACCCTACAGCTGGGAATCGGCGCCTTACCCAATGCGGTGCTGGGCAAACTGGACGGTAAGCGTGACCTGGGCATCCACAGTGAGCTGTTCTCAGACGGTGTGATCGACCTGGTAGAAGAGGGTGTGATCACCAATGCAGCAAAGACGATTCACGTGGGAAAGATCATTGCCGGCTTCGCCTTCGGCACACAGCGCTTCTACGATTTCATGCACGACAACGCCATGATCGAGTTTTATCCCACCGACTATGTCAACGACCCTTGCGTGATCGCCCAGAACAATAAGATGATCGCGATCAACTCGGCCATCGAGATCGACCTGACCGGCCAGGTAAGCGCCGACTCCATCGGCAGCCGCATCTACAGCGGCATCGGCGGCCAAGTGGACTTCGTGCGCGGCGCTTCGCTTTCCAAAGGTGGCAAAGCGATCATCGCTCTACCTTCCCTGGCCAAGGCGGGTATCTCGCGCATCGTACCGCAACTCAAGCAGGGGGCCGCGGTAGTGACTTCTCGAGGTGATATCAACTACGTCGTGACAGAATATGGGGTAGCTTCACTATATGGCAAGAGCCTGCGCGAACGCTCCGCGGAATTGATCACCATCGCCCATCCTTCGATCCGCGATGAGCTACGGATTTACGCAAGGCAGCAAGGCTGGTAGGCCGGACCTAAGGCACCGCTTCCTTTTCTGACGACACTGAGACGTTCAGCTTTATGTGCGTCCCTTTTCCTTTTTGTGACCAGATCTTTATTTCTGCATCCATGCTGAGCGCCCGCTCGCGCATATTGCGCAGACCGTTGCCTCCCACATCGGAAGAATCCTGAATATCGAATCCCACCCCGTCATCATCGATAGTGAGTTGCACATGGCCGTCTTCGCGCTTTAGCGCAAGGTCCACATTACGTGCATAAGCATGCTTGCGGATATTATTCAACGCCTCACGCACAATGTAGACCAGTTCATCGGTCTGTTCTTCGGTCAGGCTCAATACCGCCACTTTGGGAGGAGGCAGGTATTTCACATTCATCAACGTATTTGCGTGCAGTTCTCGGGCCATCTGCGCCAGGCTGCTGGAAAGATCCTGCCCCTGGAAGCGGCCGGTGCGCAGTCCAAGGATGTAGTTACGCAGATCGCGCAATACCTGGCTGAGATCCCGGATGGACTGGCTCATGCGTTGCTGGGTTTCTTCAGGCTGGCTTTCATAGTGGCTTAAAGCCTCTTGTAGGGAAAGACCAGTGGCATAAACCTGCTGCATGATGCCATCGTGCAAGGCCATGCCAAACCGTTCACGTTCCTGCAGTACGGCCAATTCCTGGGTCTTGCGGTAGAGCTGCGCGTTCTCGATGGCAATGGCAGCCTGGGTGGCGAATTTCTCAAGCAACTGGCAATCGGACTGGTCGAAATTCACCAGCCTCTCTTCGCCATCAGGCGAGAGACCCACTTTGTCGGCTACATACAAATTCCCGAATATCTCCCCTTTGGATTTGATCGGGACGCCTAACAAGGACTTCATCGGGGGATGGTTGGGGGGGAAACCTACTGAGCGTGGGTCTTTACGGATATCATCGACAATCAGAACCTTGCCGCCCGGATTGAGAATACCCAGCAGGCCATGGCCCTGGGGCGGCGGGCCAATGCGGGCACGGGCTTCATCGGAGATACCCGTGGTTATAAATTGCTTGATGAGATTGGTTTCCAGGTCTGCGACGCCCAAGGCGCCGTACTTGGCGTTCAGTAACTCGCGGCTGATGTTCACCACCTTTTGCAGCACAGCCTGCAGGTCCAGTTCGGTTGTGAGGGCTAAGGCGGCTTGATGCAGGGCTTCCAAGTGTAGGTTGCTTTTCTGAATTTCTTCTTCGCGCCGCTCGATAATGCCAAAAAACACGATGGAGAAGACAATAGCCCCCAGGGCGACGGCTAGCAAGGCGTATAGATTTCCTTCTAGTGCGTATTCAGCAGGGACCAGGTAAAAGCGTATACAGAGAACAGCCGCCATATAAAACAGCGGCAGGATCACAGATACCCACTTGAGTTGCCGGTTAGTCATTAGTCGGATGGCCCCATGCTATAATCACGCATAAGTAAATTATACTTGCCGCCCCAAAACAGAGAACGATGCTAAAAATTCTACTAGTTGATGACCACGAAGTGGTGCGCCTGGGACTAAAGTCCCTTCTTTCGCACTATCCAAAGTTTGAAGTAGTAGCCGAGGCCAGCACAGCCGACGATGCCATCCGCCAGGCGAAAGAGTACAAGCCCGACGTGGTGGTGATGGATATTCGCCTGCCAGGCAAGAGTGGCATCGAGGCCACCCGAGAGATCACCAGCAAACAGCCCGAAACCAAAGTGATCATGTTGACCACCTTTGCCGATGATGAGCTGCTGTTTGACGCCATCTCAGCTGGCGCGTCGGGATATGTGCTCAAGCAGATCGACAGCGGTGAGCTAATCAACGCCCTGGAGCGCATCGGCCGCGGCGAATCGCTGCTTGACCCGGCGGTAACGCAACAAGTGTTCAAGCGCATGCGAGAGAGCACGCGCAAGGCTGAAACTGAAGCCTTTTCGCCGCTCACCGAGCAGGAGCTGAAGGTGCTGGCACTGGTAGCGCAGGGGAAGCGCAATAAAGAGATCGCCGCCGAAGTCTTCCTCAGCGAGAAGACCGTGCGCAATTATGTCAGTTCAATTCTAAGCAAGCTGGGCTTGGGGACTCGCTCCGAGGCAGCCGCGTACGCAGTAAAACACCGCATTGAGAATTTCACACCCGAGGAGAAGTAGGAGAAGCAATGGAAAGTATGTGGATCGTGCGTTTGGCCGTGAATGCGGTGGCTTTGTACGCCGCCATTTACCTCGTGCCGGGTTTGCAAGGCTCGGTGATCAACAGCCAGGACTGGCTGACCTACCTTGCCCTGGGTTTGATCTTCGGCCTGGTCAACGTATTTATCCGCCCCATCCTGAAATTGGTCACCTGCCCTTTCTATATCCTTACCCTGGGCTTGTTCAGCCTGATCGTGAACAGCATCCTTTTCGCCCTCACCTTCTGGATTGGCGCCCGCTTCGGCGTCACCCAGGAGATCGCTTCGTTCTGGGACGCCTTCCTAGGTGCGATCGTGGTCAGCCTGGTAAGCATGGTGCTTTACGCCATCATTCCGGACCGGCCTGCTTCTTCTGCGAAGCGTCCGTTCTAGGAACGATAAAGAACTCGATATAAAAAGAGCACCTCTCGGCGCTCTTTTTTGTTATCCATGATGGATGCTTCACTGCCCTCAGAATGAAAGTAAGGAATGCGGTCCCCCACCCTATTTTGAATCCAGGAATTCATCCATGGCGCTGAGCAACTCTTCCACATCGCTCAGGCCGAGCTCGCCCATGTGCCCGATCCGGAAGGTCTTCCCTTTAAGCGGGCCATAGCCATTGGCGATGCGCATGCCCCGCTCGCCGAGGAAGGCGTTCAGCGCGCCGATATCGATACCCAGGATATTGTCGATGGTGGTGACGGTCTTTGAACGGTAGCCTTCGGGAGCATATAGCTGCAATCCGCGGCCAAGAGCCCATGTCTGAGTCAATTCGGCCATGGCCGCATGCCGAGCGAAGCGCGCTTCCATGCCCTCATTCAAGATACGTTGCAACTGCAGGTCCAAGGCGTAGACCAGGCTGATAGCCGGAGTGGCTGGCGTCGAGTCTTTCAGGCGATGCTTTTCCATGCGCAGTAGATCGAAATACCAGCCGCGGTTCTGCACGGTTGCGGCCTTTTGCATGGCGCGGTCGCTTACCGCGGCCAGCGAGAGGCCGGGCGGTAAGGCGATGGCCTTCTGAGAAGAAGTGAGCACGAAATCCAAACCCCAGGTGTCCATGTCGATCCTGTCGCCAGCCAGGGAAGAGACTGCATCCACGCAGATGAGTGTGTCGGGGCTCGCTTCACGAACCGCGACCGCGATCTCCTTGATGGGGTTCACCAGCCCGGTCGAGGTTTCATTATGAACAATCAGGATGGCTTCGTAATTTTTCCTTTTTAGCGCGCCTATAACCAGGTCGGGAGTGATGGGCTGCTTCCATTCTGTTTCCAGTACCTCGGTGTGCTTGGCGTTGCTTTCAGCCACCTGTTGCCAGCGGGCAGCGAAAGCGCCATTGACACAAGCCAGTACGTGGGTGTTCACCAGGTTGCGTACCGCGGCCTCCTGGAAGCCGGTACCAGAGGAAGCGCTGATGAGCACGCGCCCCTGGGTGAAAAAGAGATGGCGAGCATTATCGCTTACGCGGCGGAAGAGTTCCTCGAATTGGGCGCTGCGATGCGCCAACATCGGACGGGTCTGTGCCGCGGCGATTTCCTCGTTTACATCGACGGGACCCGGAATAAAGAGATGACCCATGAAGCCTCCAGAGCAAACGGGGTTGAATGTTTAAAGTTGACTAATGAGGATAGGGAATTGTACTAAGAGATTAGAGTGAGCAGAGATTGGAGATTAGTAATTAGCAATTACTAAGAACGGGGCCAAATGTAAACTGAATTAAGCACAAGCTGATAGTGCCCAGCCGAACCACGAACACCACAGGTTGAAGACATCCACAATGAACAAGAACACGACCATACATAAGCCCAGGATGACCAGGGCTACTACGCCTAGCATCCAGGGTTGGCTGAAGACTGGCAGCCGCAATCCTTTGCGGCGTTCCCGCCTGCGCACGGAAGAAGGGGGAGCTTCGGGCAGTTCTGACTCTCCGGCTGCCGGCCGTATTACTGGCGCAGGAGTTTGCTCGGCAGCCTCGGGTACGCTGGATGGCGGGTGGATCGGCGCCACAGGGAGGTCTTGATCTGCTGGTAAGCTGCGCGTATCAGCCTCATCCGCGCTCACAGCTTCGTAAAGTAGCGTGACGTGGTCTCCCAACCGGATGGTGGCGCCAGGCTGCAAAGGCACTACTGTTTTGATGCGTTGTTCGTTGACATAAGTGCCGTTGGTGGACCCCAGGTCTTCAATGGCGTAACCGCCGCTTTGGGCGATCAGACGGGCGTGCCGACGGGAGACCTCGACATCATTGAGCACCAGGTCGCAGGAGGGGTCGCGGCCCATTAAAAAACTGCGCCCCTCGAGGCCGCTTTGCTGCCCTGGGGTAGGGCCTGCTTTTATCGTCAACACAAAGGACGTTGCCATAGCACCCGCGTAAGTCTATAGTTTCTCTTTAGGAGTGTCAAACGGTTGCGCCACCGAGCTAAAGCTGAAAAATGCCTTCAGCCAGTTGCATTTCGTAGCCGAATTGTGCGCCAAACGCGTTCACCACTTCTTCGATTACACGTTCCATGCCAGGCGGGGAGTCAAGCAGGTATTCCAAGCTGATCTGGTTCTGGTTCTCGAGGCCGCAGGCGATGATGCCTTTCCAGTAGCTCATATCCGGGCTTACATTAAGAGCAAAGCCGTGTCGCGAAATTCCGCGCGCATCCACCTTGACTCCGATAGAGGCGATCTTGCTGGGCGCCTGCTTCAACTCGGGGGGGCAATGCAGGCAACGGGAGGACACATCGGGTTGCACCCACACGCCTGTTTGACCTTTCACTTGCCCAGTAGGGACGCCCAGGCCGGCCAGCGCCTGGATCAGCACGGCTTCCAGGTTCCGCAAATAAGCAATGTAATCCCCATGAGAAATGCGAGTTTTTCCTGTTGTGGCGTCAGTGGTCACGATGCCCAGAGGAATGAGTGGATAACCTACCAATTGGCCGGGGCCATGGTAAGTCACATCGCCGCCGCGGTCCACCCAATGCACGTCTACATGCTGTTGCTGCAGCCTGGCTTGTTCCCAGAGCAAATTTTCGGCTTTGCCGCGAGTGCCAAAGGTGTACACGTGGGCATGTTCGAGCAACAGCAAGGTGGGCGGCTGTTGGCCAGCCGCGATCCGTTCGGCCAGTTGGTTTTGAAGATTCCTGGCTTTTTGGTATTCGATGACGCCGAGATGAAATACTTGGCAGACGGCCATAGTTAATGCGGGGCAATAATATCAGAGGGGGCCGGGAGATTAGGGGTATAAATATTTCTTGCACATCATCCTGACAGATATTCCCGAAAGAGATCCATGCCAAAGGGCATCGAACCCGCCGTCACAGAAAAAGGAACCAACTCAGTACGCGATCGCGATTTTATTAAACTATGGGCAGCCGAAACGATCTCATTGTTTGGAACGCAGATCACCGAACTAGCCCTGCCACTTACAGCCGTGACCGTGCTTCATGCATCGGCCATCCAAATGGGTTTGCTGCGTATGTTCGGCCAGGCGCCCTTCCCGCTTTTTAGCCTCTTCGCCGGGGTTTGGCTGGACCGCATTCGGCGTCGGCCCGTACTTATCGTTGCGGATTTCCTGCGGGCGGTTTTGTTGCTTTCAATTCCTATTGCGGCCCTGATGAATGAATTGAACTTAATACAACTCTACATCGTGACCTTCGGTGTGGGCAGCTTGACTGTAGCCTTTGAGGTTGCCCACTTTTCCTACGTCCCCACGCTGATGCCACGCAACCAACTCGTAGAGAGTAACAGCAAACTACAGGTTAGCTACTCGGTAGCGGAGTTGGGCGGTCCGGGTATCGCCGGCCTGCTAACCCAGCTTATTACCGCTCCATTCGCCGTGTTGGCGAATTCCTTTTCCTATTTGTTTTCCGGTCTGATGTTGGGCACGATGCGCACAGCTGAAATAAAACAGCCAGCCAAAAAGAACCCGTCTTCTGTATGGCGTGATATAGGCGAGGGAATGCGGGCATTAATGGGCCACCCCATATTGCAAGCGATCATCATCTCATCTGTTCTATCCGTCACCTTTAGCTCGGCGCTGCTTTCCGTGTATGTGTTGTACCTGACCCGCGAACTGCATTATTCGCCCGCCACGATTGGGCTTATCTTTGCAGCCGGCGGCAGCGCGGCAGTCATCGGAGCTGTCTTTGCCAAACGAGCGGCAGCAGCTCTGGGGCTCGGCCCGGCGATCATCAGCGGCTGGTTTGTACAGGGGTTGGCCCGCCTGCTGATCCCGCTGGCAGCCGGGCCCTCCGCCATGCTCACGCTGATCACCGCCCAGGCGTTTACCGGAGGAGCGGGAACCATAGCCAACATCCACCAATGGACTTTCCGCCAGCAAGTTATCCCCGATCGCTTGCTGGCCCGGGTAACAGCCAGCCAGCGCTTCCTTGTATTTGGATCGGCCGCGGTCGGTTCACTGCTGGGCGGCGTGCTGGGCAGCTGGCTGGGCTTGCACACCACCTTATGGGTCTGCGCAGTATTCTCTCTGATGGGACCCGCGTACGCGTTGTTCACACCTCTGTGCGGCTTGCGGCAACAATCGGTTGTCCATTCTGACTAAACTGAAACTAATGGAAATAGCCACTTCGCGCTGACACAGCAAGAATTGGGACGATAATATATTTCTTGTGGATTAAGATGCAAGCCACATTTATAGAAAACAACGCCGATATAGGTCAGTCTGCAGCAGATCATCTGGGTCTACTTTACGTTTTAGCGCCTTGAATTTCCGAACGGTCTTTGCGCCGAGAAAGCCAAGAACTTCCTCGCGTTGCAGGCTGCTGTCTTTGGCGAAATAGAAGCGCCCGCCCGCCTCAAGCACGCGCTGATCTAGTTGGTCGGCCAAGGTCACCAGCCGGGCGCGGTTGGCGCGCGTCACGCGGAAATCGAGGGCCAACGAATACCCATCCACTGCATGTGAAAGCAGGAACTTGTCGGGGCGATGACGCTTAAGCACGCCCAGGTACGAAGGCAGGTGGGCGCGCTGGCAAGCCCGCAAGATGTCTAGGTAAGCCT
>JBBDXQ010000082.1:0-17776 GCA_040902265.1 Anaerolineales bacterium | reverse complement strand
GTTGGCCCACTTCACGGCCGCTGCCGATCACCAGGTTGAAGATGCCGCTCAAGCCATAGTCGGCCATCACCCGGTTGCAAATATGTTGCACGGCCACCGCAGCCAGCGGCACCAGCGAGGAAGGCTTCCACAATACAGGGTCTCCGCATACGGCTGCGATGGCCGCATTCCAGGACCAAACCGCTACTGGAAAGTTGAAGGCAGATACCACCCCCACGATGCCCAGGGGATGCCACTGTTCCAGCATGCGGTGCTCAGGCCGTTCCGAATGCATACTAAGGCCGTAGAGTTGCCGGCTGAGCCCGGTGGCAAAATCGCAGATGTCGATCATCTCTTGCACTTCCCCCTGGCCTTCGGCGCGGATCTTGCCCATTTCCAAGGACACCAGCTCCCCCAGGGGTTCCTTCAGTTCGCGCAAAGCAGTGCCCAAATCACGAACAACCTGCCCGCGCCGCGGGGATGGTATCTTCGCCCAGGCAAGAAACGCCGCCTGCGCCTCTATGACAATTTTCTCGTACGAAACAGAGGTAGCTTGCACTATTTTGGCGATCGCTTCGCCGCTGCTGGGATTGTAAGAAACCAGTTCAGCGCCCTTGGGGTCCGTGATCCAATTATCCGGCCCATAGCACGCGCCGGCATTTACATCTTGCAGGTTCAACTTCTTAAGCAATGAATTCACTCTAGCTCCTTAAGGGGAATGTTAACTAACAGCAGAAGGATTTTCTACCAGGGAATATTCCACTACCCAGCCCAGCAGCTCGTCGTCACAGGAAATCTGCACCTGGGCGCCTGTCTCTTCGCGCCTGATGACGATCTCAAAAACGTCTTCCACCCCGGCAAACTGCACACGCCATTTGCCGTCGCCCAGGTCTTCGTTGCGCTGCAAGGTCAGCGCATCCACACCTTCGATTCCGATGCCCTGACGCAGCAGGGCCTCTGCAGCCTGCACTGCTTCAGAATAGATCGTTCGCCCGCGGTAGTGATAGAAGGCAATGCGCTTTTCCAGCGCCATTTGCAGCACTTCGGGAGCGGATTCCGGGCGCAAACGTCCATAGGATATCCCATTAGGCAAATGCAGAAGGTTGGCTGCAAAGCGGTGACCTCCATGGTGCGTACTTTCCCATATCTTGCCGGGGAAGGATTTTGCCAGCGCTCGGTAAGTGGCCATCCCGTGCAGCGCGCAGCATTGGTCGCGCAGTCCGTTGGTGCACATCACGAAGACTGGCTCCTCGATGCGCGCCGCATCAAAGCGCGTATCCTGAGAGGCGACCGCTGTCAGGTCAAGATCGAGCAACTCTTCATAGTCTTTTAGTTGAAAACGATAGAGTGCTGGTTGGTCTGCTTTGGAAATCGCTGCAAAGAACGAAATGCCCCCATGCTCTGCCGGACTCTGTTTGATCAACAGCAATCGTGATTCAGGGATGAGGTCCAGTTGCGCGTTAAGGAAAGCCTTCACTTCCTCTGGAATAGTGCTCTCCTTAAGCGCTTTGTTTCCCCAGCGTCCGGGATACTCAAGCAGGAACCAGGCATCCGCGCGCGGCGCGGTTCCGATTAGTTGCTCCTGCGCCTCAATGGAAACTACGGAACAAAAAACTTGATCAGGTTTACTTGCAGCAACCATTGGCTAATTATAAAGGGATGTTAGTGTGAAATTGCGCGTTCGTATGCTCTCCATTCTTTCGCATCTCTTATAATTCCCTTGTGCACCCGCTTGCATTCTTCTATCCCGTGGGCCACGCAGGGCACGCCCAGCCTGGCCACGCTGAACGCCCAGAACGCGTGGAAACGATTCGCAGGGTTTTGGAGGTCGCTGGCCTCTGGGACCAGGCCTTGCAGATACAGCCTGAAATTATTCCCGGCCCCGTGCTCGCCGCTATCCATACCCCTGGCATGCTCGAGACGGCACGCATTAACAGCCAGCATGAAACCAACATCGACCTCGACACCTACCTTACGCAGTCAAGCTGGCCGCTGGCACTCACCGCTGCAGGCGGGACTGCAGCGTTGGCGCGTGCGGTGTGGCGTGGCGAAGCCCAGGCAGGCTTCGCTTTGGCGCGCCCGCCTGGCCACCATGCCACGCGCAGCCATTCGATGGGATTCTGCCTGCTCAACAATATCGCCCTGGCTGCCGAAATTCTGTTGCAGCAAGAAGGCGCTCAGCGCCTGGCGATCGTGGATATGGATGTGCACCACGGCAATGGGACTCAGGATATTTTCTACGAACGGGGAGAGGTGATGTTCATTTCCAGCCACCAAGTGCCACTTTATCCAGGCAGTGGCCAGCTCAATGAGCGCGGTTTGGGTAAGGGTTTTGGCAAGATAGTTAACCTGCCGCTGCCTCCCCAGTCCGGCAATCGTGCCTTCGCAATGGCCTATCAAGAAATCATTCCCAGCCTGCTGACCCGCTTCCAGCCAGAAATGGTGCTGGTCAGCTTCGGCTTCGATTCTCATTGGAAAGACCCGTTGGCTAATCTATTGGTGAGCGCTCGCGCTTACGGCGAGGCCGTGCAATCGCTGCGCACCTGGGCGCAGGCGAATTGCCAGGGGCGCATAGCCCTGGTGCTTGAAGGCGGCTACGACTTGGAGGCTGCTGGCGCTTGCGCCTTGGCGGCTGCGCAAGGCATGCTCGCTGAAAAGATCAGCGACGATCTTGGCCCATCCCGTCAACGGGAGAGTGATGACTGGGTGAAGGTTCTCGAGCGGGTTAAACAGATCTGGGAACTTTAGACTTAGTTCAATCTGCGGAGAAATGCGGATCAACATAAAGATCCATCAGTGGTTATCGATTAAGGAGGACTTATGGAACTCGCTATCATGCTCGAAGGTCAAGACGGCCTCAACTGGGAGCGCTGGAAGCGGCTGGCGGCAGCTGCTGAGGATCTGGGCTTCGCCGGCCTGTACCGCTCCGACCATTTCACCAATATGCGCCCGCCCGAAAAGGATTCCCTGGAATTATGGGTTTCGCTAACTTACCTGGCCACTCACACTCAGCGCATCCAGTTCGGGCCGCTGGTGACCCCCTTCTCCTTCCGACACCCTGTATTAACCGCCCGCATGGCGGCTGCCGTCGATGATCTCTCCAGCGGGCGACTCCAGCTCGGCCTGGGGGCAGGCTGGCAGGAGCGCGAGCATGAAATGTTCGGCTTCGACCTAATGGAACTACCCGAACGGATGCGCCGCTTCCAGGAGGGAATGGACGTGGTTACCTTGTTGTTGGCCAGCGCCGAACCGATATCCTATTCTGGCAAACACTACCAATTAAAGGATGCCATCTTGTTGCCGCGCCCGCAGCGGCTTGCTGGTCCTTCCATCCTGGTGGGCGGAAACGGCAAGAAACGCACCTTGCAGCTTGCCGCCAAATACGCGGATGAATGGAACGCGATCAGCCTGACACCACTCGTATTCCACGAGCATTGTGAATATTTAAATGAGTTGTTGGCATTGGAGGGACGAAATCCTGAAGCTGTGCAGCGCAGCTTGATGACCGGCGTGATTATTGGCAGAACGCGCATTCAAAAAGCAAGCAAGGCCAACGGCCGGTCTGCGGATGAAATGCGCCAGGCTGGACGCTTAGTAGGTGAAGCCGGCGAGATCATTGAGCAGTTAGGCGCTTTGGCGGAAGCGGGCTGCCAGCGTGTGATGTTGCAATGGTTGGATCAGGATGATATTGAAGGCCTGGAAGAGATCGCCAAGCAAGTGCTTCCCCAAATGGATTAACGGAGGAATTATGAATGTGTCCGAAGCTATTCGAACTAAGCGGGCTGTGCGCGAATTCAAAAGGGACCCGCTGCCGGAGAGGGATGTGCGCACTATCCTCAATGCGGGCCGCCGCGCCCAATCCTCCAAAAATCGGCAAAGTTGGCAATTCATAGCAGTTCGCGAAAAAAGTACGCTTAAGCAGCTCTCCAAGATGGGCGCCTTTGCCGGCCATTTGGCCGGCGCTGCGCTAGGAGTGCTCATTCTCACGCCGCCGCCTGAGGAATTCTACGGGGCGTATTTCGATGCAGGGCAGGCGGCTGCGTATATGCAGCTGGCCGCTTGGGATGTGGGGGTTGCCTCTTGTCTTGCTACGCTTTATAAGGCAGAAAAAGCTTATGAATTGTTAGGCATTCCCAAAGAGTGGAGGGTGTTAATGGCGATCTCCTTCGGCTACCCGACAGGCCGAAAGGGCTTGCACTTCCGCCCACTGGTAGGCGGGCGCAAGCCCTTTGACGATCTAGTTCACTGGGAGAAATGGTAGCTTATACCGCTTCTTCGGAAAATCCCACCTCGGCCAAATGCACATAAGCTCGGAAGATATCCGACTCGGTGATGATGCCAACCAGGTCGTTGCCTTCCATCACAGGCAGGCCGCCGATCTTGTGATGCAGCATCAGCTTAGCCGCTTCTGTGAGGCCGGTAGCAGGACTGACCGTCAGGGGGTCGCGGGTCATAATCTTGCTGATCTGCAGACGACCCAATAAATAGTTCAGTTCAAATACGCTGAGCGAGGTAGCATCGGAGGGGCTGGCTTCGCGCAGATCGCCCAGGGTGAGGATACCCACGAGCTCGCCACCATCCACCGCCAACAGGCGGCGGATCTTATGGCGTTTCATTAATTCGTGCGCTTCAGGCAATGTTTGGTCGGGTGTGATCACGACCAATTCCTTACTCATCCAATCACGTACACGTTCGTTTTCCATATGCCGCCTCCTTACTTACACCTGCATTCTGTCCGAGAAGACAGGGTGCGAGCAGTGGCAAATGTCCATAAACTGGCCTCCGGCAAAGGGACTTAGGCATCAAAAGAGCCATCGTTTCCGATGGCTCTGGTTATTCATAAAAACACTTCCCCTACAGCTGCATTTTATTTCTATGCGCCCACTTGCTGCTTATGCGCATCGTATATATCAGTCAAGGCATTCCACAATGCAGCGCTCATTTGTTCGCAGGCATCCAACGCAACTGTTCGTTCGGCGGCCGGTAGTGCTACCAACTGCTCCAGCAGCTTGGCTGCCTCGTGCTGGTTATTGGCGTGCGCCAGGAAATAGCGCTCTCCACCAGGAAGGTTGTAATGCTTGCGTAAGCCATCCAGCTTGCTCTTGGCCGTAGCCGGTTGTTGAGCCTCGAAAGCGTACATAGCGCCGAGGGCAGCTTCCGGGCGACCAAACAGAGCCGAGGCCTTAGCGACCAGGTCGGCCACAGCAGGTAATTGAGCCGCGCTGACTTCCGTATCCAGGCCATATGCAAATTGCTGCCAAAGGGCGATGTGCTCTCGCTCTTCGTTGGCAGTATCCTCATCGGCAATAGTTTCCCAACCCAGGGGTAACAAGCTGATAAAAGCGCCGTATTCGCTTGCGTATGATTTTAAAGCTGCGACCGACAATTCACCCGATTCCCAGGCCTGGTAGAACGGATGGCGTAACAAAGCCCATCGATCAATACATTCGTTTAGTTGCTTTTTGAGTTCCATGGTACTCCTTGGTCTTTATGAGGCGAGTACGCAGAGTTTACTCTATCCTGCGTTTAGTGCAACCTCTCCACTACGTATTCAGCCAATTCAGCCATTGCCGTTCGCTCCGAAGTTTCAGGCAGTACCTCCAAGGCAGCAATGGCATCCGCTACCTGCTGACGCGCTTCCTGTTTGGAAGCCTGGATAGCGCCGCTGGAGCGAATATCCTCGATGAGCGTTTCCATCTCGGTTTCAAGCAACTTGCTGCCGTTCTGCAACTGTGCAAGGCGCACATCAGCTTTGTTAGCTTCCAAATAATGCAGGGTGGGCAGCGTGATCAGACCGAGGCGCAGATCACTGGCCGTCGGTTTGCCCAGGCTGGCGGTGTCGGAAGAAAAATCCAGGATGTCATCCACCATCTGAAAAGCCATGCCAATGCCATAGCCGTAAGCACGCAAAGGTTCGCCATATTGCTGTTTCCTGCCATCCAGCACCACTGCAGCCTTAGAGGCGAGTTCGAACATTGACGCCGTCTTGGCAAAGATGCGTTTCATATATGCATCGCGATCGGTAAGCGAGTTGCGCTCAAAGATCTGGGTGATCTCGCCATTGACGATGGTAGACAACGTGGCGGCGAACATGCGCATCACTTCGGCAGAGCCTACCTGTGCACCTAGCCAGGCAGCCTGCGAAAATAAGAAGTCGCCGGTAAGAATAGTAGCCGATGTGCTCCAAGTCGCATTGAGGGTCGGTTTACCACGACGCATCTGGGAATTGTCGATCAGATCGTCGTGCACCAAGGTAGCTGTATGCAACAGCTCCACGGTGGCAGCCAGATCAATGCTGAGCTGGCGATCCACATTGAGCATAGCGCAGGCCAGGAGCACCACTGTTGGCCTTACGCGTTTGCCCCCGGAATCGAGTAGTTGGTCGAGCGCATCCTTTAGGACTGGATGGTACCCTTCGGTCTGGGAACGCATGCGCTGTTCAACGGATGGCAACAGGTGTTGCACGGGAGATTGGAATGCCAGGGCAGTCGTCATTAGCACTCCCCAAAACGGAACAATGCCCTTGCGTTGGCGGTGGTGGCTGCAGCTATTTCATCAAACACCATTTTCTTCAGCTCAGCCAGTTTCTCGGCCACCATCCTGACTTTGGCAGGTTCGTTGCGCTGTCCGCGTTCCGGGTGCGGAGAAAGGAAGGGGCTATCGGTCTCGACTAACAATTTATCCAATGGTAGCTCGGTAGCCAGCGTCTGGAGTTCCTTGGCATTTTTAAAGGTCAGAGGGCCGGTGAGGCCAATAAAAAAGTTGACAGCCAATGCTTTTTGCGCCAACTCGCACTCCGCTGAAAATGAGTGCAACACGCCTGGCCTGGCAGCCAGGGCAGAGTTGATACGGACTAGTTCTGCTTGCCACTCCGTAAGCATCATCACCACATCATTGCCTGCCTCGCGGTTATGCACGATCACCGGCAGGTCTAACTTGGCGGCCAGTATCAATTGTTGCTGAAAGACCTCCCGCTGTTTTTCCTTGGGCGCCTTGTTCCAATAATAATCCAACCCGATCTCTCCGATAGCAACTACCTTGGGATGTTGAGCCAAATGTGTCAACATCCCCTCACTCTCCTCACCCCACCCCTGGCTATCGTTCGGGTGGACACCAACCGCCACAAACAATGGTTCATATTGCTCCGCAAGGCGCGCTATCCTTGCGCTTCTCTCTAGGTTGGTGCTCGGGTTGAGCACTGTGATCACCCCTGCCTCGGCTGCCCGCAACAGCACTGCATCCCGATCAGCATCGAAGTCCTCCCAGTCCAGGTGGCAATGCGTGTCGATTAACACGGCGGCTATTTTAATCCGGCGATCTTCAAACCATCCTGCAAAATGGCCGCCACCTTGTCTTCGTGGGTGGTCTCGGTATAGACGCGGATCTTTGGTTCCGTGCCAGAGAAACGGATAAGCAGCCAGCCGCCATCTTCTAAATCGAACTTATACCCATCAGTAGAGGACAAGCCAGTTACTTTCAATCCACCGATAGTTCGCGGTTTAGCATCCACGATCTTCTGCTCGCGCATCTCACGGTCTCCGCTAAATGGGCTGTCGATGCGGTCGTAATAATGTGCGCCTACTTTAGCGAACAACCATTCGATCAGTTCAGTAGGCTTTTTCCCGGTCTTTACCATCAGGTCGAGTATATACAGGCCCGCCAGGATGCCGTCGCGCTCAGGTACATTGCCGCGAAATGCATAGCCGCCCGACTCCTCACCGCCGATGATCGCATCCGTTTCCAGCATCTTGGGCGCTACGTACTTGAAACCCACACCGGTCTCATACACCGGCACGTCATACAGCTTACCCAATTTATTCAGCATGGTGGTCGTGGACAAGGTCTTGACGATCGGGCCACGCTGGCCGCGCACTTCCAACAGGTAATAAGCCAAAAGACCGTAGGCGCGCAACTGATCGATGAATTTGCCATTCTCGTCGCCCAAGCCGATTCGATCGGCATCGCCATCCGTGATCAACAGCACGTCGGCGTTATTGTCCAGCGTGGCTTGCAAACCTACATCAACATTCGGCTGGATTGGCTCCGGGCGCAGCATTTCAGGGTAAATGGGATTGCGCTGGTTGTGGATCTCGATCACACGGGTAGACCCACCGGCCAACAGCAGGGGAAACCAGCCAGCGCCGTTGCCCCACATGGCATCCACCATCACTGTGAGCCCAGCATCTTTTATGGGCTGCAGGTCGATCAGTTCGTGCAGATGCTCGATGTAGGCTGAGGCCGCGTCGAAGACCAGGACTAACCCTTTTTCCTTGGCTTTCACTAACGGGAGGATCGTGACTTTCCCGCCATAATCAGGAATGGCGGCCTCGATACTTAGTAAACCTTCGGGGTCAATGGCGCCGCCATTGTGATCTCTCACCTTGAAACCATTATCCGTTGGGGGATTGTGCGAAGCGGTGATATTCACCGCCCCGCCCGCTTTTTTGTCGAGCACGGCAAAAGCGATCACCGGGGTTGGGGTAGCCTCTTTAGTCAAATAAACCCGAATGCCATTGCCTGCCAGCACTTCGGCAACCGCGGCAGCAAAATTCTCCGAATGGAAGCGCTTGTCATATCCAACAACTACTCCCTGGGATTCGCGTTTCTGTTCTTTAATGTAGCTGGCAAACCCCTGGGCGGCGCGTTGCACCGATTCAAATGTATAGTCACGCGCTATCTCAGCGCGCCAACCATCAGTTCCAAAACGAATATCTTTGGCCATGTTTTCCTTTCGGCGAACGGCCAGATGCATGTGATATTTTGTACAAACAGATTATAACCGCATTCATCGGCCTTTCAGTGATCTAGACGCGTAGATGCGCTCACGAGGAACAAACCTAGGGTAAGGGTTAGAAACCGGGAACACGAGGCTAGGATGTGCATCGAGAAGTACTATACTTGCCGATCACCTTTTAGGTTCCGAAATCTTCTTTTACCATATTCCGGCAGGCTAACCATAGGCGGCCGCTCTAACTCTGAGATCTCCTCCACATCCAGGAAAAACCGCTCATCCTCGAAGCGTATTAATTTCATCGATTTATTCACATCTTCTAATATCTCGCGCCCATATCGTTTTTCTAATTTTCTAATGACCACTTGGATGATGGCGAAGGACATCATACTTAGCGCTTCCAATGGCTGATTGTGATGGATGCGCTGCTGTAGATCGACTTGCCCCATTGCGCTTAGCCCGTATTCTTCAAAGATATCGATCAATAGGCCGGTCTCAACTCCGTAACCGGAAAAAAAGGATAGTTTTTCAAGCACGCTGCGCCGGCCACCGTATTCACCCGAGAGCGGCTGCACTACCCCAGACAGCTCAGGGTAGAAAAGGTTGAGTAGGGGCCGCGCAGTTAGTTCGGTCACTCGGCCACCACCACCTGCCTGCAGTTTTTTGCCCACCCGCAGTGGCCGGCGATAGAAGCCTTTGACGAACTGCAGACTTGGGTTGGCGAGCAACGGGCCGATCAGCCCATACACAAAGCCTGGGTTGATATTCACGATATCCGTGTCGATCCAAAAAACCAGGTCGCCCCGCGTAACAAACAGGCTCTTCCATAGCACCTCCCCTTTGCCCTTGTGGACCCCGTGTTTGGGAAGGATGTCTTTTTGAGCGTACACAGGCACGCCGCAGTCTGCAGCGATTTGCATGGTTTTGTCGGTGGAGCCTGAATCAACCAACACGATTTCATCGATGATCTTGGCTTTATCCATTAAGGCGGTTTTTATCGTCCTTATGACTTTACCAACCGTTGCTTCTTCATTCAATGCGGGCATTGCCAGGCTTATGCTGATCCCTTGTGCTTCTTTCAACCTGCGCAAGCGCTTAAGGTCAACGAATTCATCTGAATGGTAGGTATTTTCAGCAAACCACTTATCCACCAATACCGAGATGGCTTTTTGTCCTACGGATTGCGTGATTGCCCTGGCTGGCATGGATCGCTTGGTCCGAACTACGATCACTCCACTCTTGCTTTCATGCAAAACCCGCTCTGCGGTTTGGCCGAACGAATCTTGCGTTTTCCTGACCTGAGCTGAAGCGCCCATGACCACCAGATCGAATTTCTTCGAAGCCTGAATAATGGTCTTGGCTGCATCCCGAGTTTGTACATTGCGCTGATTCACTTCGGGTAGCTGATCCAACACCCTCGAAAGTCCTTCAAAAGCTGCATCCTGATTTAATGCCAATTTGCGCTGTCTGGTTGTAGAGGTCACTTGAGGTGTGCGAATATGGAGCGAAGAAAGTTTTGCGTCTACATTATGAGCAGAATTCAAAGCAAGCCGCAGTGCTAACTCCGCATACGGCCCACCGCGCAGGGGCACCAAGATGCGCTTGAGCCTTCCCAATGGGGCGCGCACCAAACATAAGTCACAGGGTGGATGCGATAGGATCTCTTCAAGGTTAACCCCCAACGCGTGGGTTGCAGAAGGCCACTCCAGCACCAGTAGGTCAGGCTGCTCCTCTTCTATCAGGTTGACCACTTCGTGCCAGGGGTTATAAGAAACACGCGTTCTTGCAAGGGTGACCTCTGGAATGGTGCGCAGGAACCGGCGCAATTGTTGGGCGCGAGTTGCGCCGGTACTCAGCGATTGGTTCTCAGCGACCGGCACGAGGCCGAAAAGCAGTAAGCGCTCCGCTCCAGCGATCATGCGCGCCGCGGCCAGTGAAATTTCGGCAGGAAAGCCTGCAACCACCGGCACCAGCACCTTTTGGAATAGTTCGAACTTCTTTGCGCTCGTCACTTTTTTTCCACCAGCAAGGGAACGATGTGCTCGGTGAAAACCTTATCCCAGGTGTATTTTTGGCGCACGCGTATACGCATGTTGTATGTTGAACTCGGCACTAATACTTCTCTGATAAGGTCCGCAACTTGTTGAGGGTCTGCATCAGGGGAAAAATAATGGGCCTGCTCACCACCCAACTCCCGGAGAGGACGAATGTCGGCACAGAAGATGGGCAAGCCTTCCATGCCAGCTTCCAGCATCGGCAGCCCGAAGCCCTCCTCCCGGCTTGGAATCAATAGTGCGTCTGCTAGGCGATACATATCTGCAATGGTTTCGTCTGGAATATACCCATCGACCAGCTCGGCCAGAAAGTGAGCGGACGTTTCCAGGTTTTCCGCTGCACGAATTTGCTTGAGCTGCTCGAAATACGCCTGGTTATCGGGATTATGCGCTCCTAATGGCCCAGTAATGACCAGGGTAGCCCACGGCATAGATTTACGCAGCGCTGCCAAGATGCGCAGGGCAAGCTCGATATTCTTTCTTTTCGTGAGGCGCACAGGCAGCAGTAAAATCGGAGACTGCGCCCAAAGATCAAGCTGTTCCACCAACCCTAAGGCAATCCGGCCTAACTTTAAAAATTGAGCAGGAGCGATCCCGTTTGGGATTATGGTCGCCTGGTCTAGCGGGATAGCCATCAGCTCAGCCAGCTGCTCCTGGCGTTGCCGGGAAGTAACCACCAGCTGGACGCCGGGCCAGGCTGTTCGCAGCAAGTCCCAAGGGTAACCGGGATGCACTTCATGCTTGTACCTGTCACTTGTCCAGGCTAGATCGTGGTTCCACAAGATTAATCGGGCAAACCCTTTCTCCGCAGAAAGCGTTTTTAAAGCCACCGTCAATGCTAAATTCTTATGTAGGGAAGCAACATTATGGGCAATCAGGACATCGACACCTTCAACGGCCGACCTCAATTTTTGCGAGATATCTTTGACCAGGTAATCGAAAGCTGCTGGAACTTTCCCCTGGTCGAGTTCTGCCTTGACATCCAGCACCCTGGAATGTCGCGAGTCGATCAGGGGAATGGAAACAAAAGGCACCCGGCGATCAAATACCTGCCCTCGACCGGCGACAACGCGCACATCATAGCCCGCGCCGGCAAACAACCGAGCCTGCTGTTCTATAACACTCTCCACCCCGCCAATGACAGGCGGCGCGGAATAGTGAAGGAGGGCAATCTTCATCTCTGTCATAGAGTTCCCCTGTTTTTGGCAGCTATCACCGAGCCCAGATGTTCTTGGGCTTGCTGCGGGATGAGTTAATTGTTGCTAAGGGTCATCTGTTGCCTCACATAAAACTCTGTGGACAACAGCGCGCGGCGGCGGGAAACTATAAAGAAATTGCTGCGCGTGATTTCTCCCAGTATAGCATGGACGAGCGCGGGTACTTATAGCGCAGGCCTTTCGGCCCGCGCTATAATCGCCGCGATGGCTCTCCGTAAGAATATCTATCTAGATTACGCGGCTACCACACCGCTGGACCCGCGCGTGCTCGACGCGATGCAATCTTATTTCAGCGCGGATTTTGGCAATCCGTCCTCCGTGCACGCCTACGGTCAGAGGGCGGAAGCTGCTTTGGAGGAAGCCCGCCAGCGCGTGGCGGATTTGCTTAATGCGCAACCCGAAGAGATCGTCTTCACCTCCGGCGGCACTGAGAGTGACAACCTGGCGTTGCGCGGCGCCGCTCTGGCTGCTCGCCAACAGCGCGGCGCAGTCCATCTGCTCATCAGCCCGGTTGAACACGACGCTGTAACCAAGACCGCCCGCCAGCTGGCCGAACAATTCGGCTTCACCCTGGAACTTCTGCCAGTAGATGAGTCCGGCGTGGTGCTGCCCGCTGAAGTTGATCGGCGGTTACGCCCGGAAACAGCGTTGGTCTCGATCATCTTGGGCAACAACGAGATCGGCACGATCAACCCGATCCCTGAAATCGCTGCCATCTGCCGCGCGAGAGGCGTGCCACTGCATAGTGATGCTGTGCAATCCGCGGCATACTTGCCGCTGGATGTAGCGCAACTCGGCATCGATCTACTTTCCATCGGAGCACATAAATTCTATGGCCCCAAGGGGGTCGGCCTGCTCTACGTTCGACGCGGCACTAAGCTGTTGCCTAACCAGACTGGCGGCAGCCACGAAGCCAATTTACGCGCCGGCACGCCCAATGTGGCCTATATCGTGGGCATGGCTAAAGCCTTCGAACTCGCCCAGTCCGAACTCACCCAGCGCACCTGTCAATTAAGAAAATTACGCGACCGGCTTATTCCCGCAGTCCTTGCTGCCATTCCCGATGCGCAACTCACCGGCCACCCAGAACTGCGTTTAGCAAACCACGCCAGTTTCGTGTTCAAGGGCGTTGATGGCAATGCGTTGCTCATGCTGCTGGATGATGCCGGCTTCGCCTGCTCCTCCGGCTCCGCCTGCAAGACTGGCGACCCCGAACCCAGCGAGGTGCTGCTCGCCTTAGGACTCCCACCGCAGTGGGCCTTAGGCTCACTGCGAGTGACTCTTGGCATGCAAACAACAAATCAAGATGTCGATGCCTTTCTCACTGCTCTTCCTCACTTAGTCGACCATGCGCGCAGTTTGGAGTTGGCATGAGCAAGGGAAAGGTTGTAGTCGCCATGAGTGGTGGCGTCGATAGCTCGGTAGCTGCAGCGTTATTGCAGCAGCAAGGTTACGATGTGACAGGCATGATGCTGCGCCTTTGGTCGGAGCCGGGGCGCGAAGCAAGCAACCGCTGCTGCACACCTCAAGCCATGAGCATCGCCCGGCGCGTGGCAGGCCAGCTGGGAATCCCCTTTTACGCAGTAAATGCCCAGGAGAGTTTTCGTAACATCGTAGTGCAGTATTTCCTGGAGGGGTACGCCAACGGTGGCACGCCAAACCCTTGTTTGGCCTGCAACCGGCAGATCCGCTGGGAATTCTTACTGGAGCGCGCCCTGGCGCTGGGCGCTAACTTTATGGCCACTGGCCATTATGCACGCTTGGTGCGCACAGCTGGCGAACCCGTGCGCCTCTTTGAAGCAGTGGATGGAAATAAAGATCAATCCTACGTGCTGCATGTGCTCAATCAAAAGAAACTACAGCACGCACTTTTTCCTCTGGGCGCGTTAACCAAACCCGAGGTGCGCCAGATCGCCTCAGACCTAGATCTGCCCGCAGCCACCTCTAAAGAAAGTCAGGACCTCTGCTTCCTGGCCGGCCAGGACTACCGCGACTTCCTGCGCCGTCACCAACTACGGGTCGAACGACCCGGCTCCATACTGGATCGTGCTGGCAAACAACTTGGCGAACATTCCGGGCTGGTGAACTACACCATTGGTCAGCGTAAAGGCCTGGGATTGGCTGCAAGCCAGCCGCTCTACGTATTGGCTAAGGACCAGGCGCGCAATGCTCTAATCGTCGGCTTCAAGGATGTGCTTGGTAGCTGCGAGCTGTTGACTGAACCGATAAACTGGTTAGCGGGCAACTCGCCAGCTGAGCAATTCGATGCGCAGGTCAAGATCCGCTACAGCGCCAGGAAAACCGGCGCGCGGGTGACGCCGCGAGCGGATGGCCGCGCCCATGTGCTATTCCACGAACCCCTGCGCGATATCACCCCCGGGCAGGCAGCGGTGATCTACCTGGATGGCGAGGTACTTGGTGGTGGCTTGATCGCAGCTGAAAACGGTGCGCCAGCTGAGTTTCCTAGTGTGCTAACTTCGGAACCAATTCAAGCCTTATAATTTTCCCTAGTCTTCTCCGCTTCCCGTCGGAATGACCAAAAAAAACCGATGACTCTGCCATCCCTGGTTCTCGGCGCGGTATTAGCCACACTTTTAGGATCCGCCTTCCACCTTTGGCGCGGAGGCGGGCTTGGCCGCTACCTACTCTACCTTTTTTTGGCCTGGCTGGGATTCTGGAGCGGGCATTTCCTTGCCTCCCAATTCGACATCACCTTGTTTAGCATCGGGCCGCTTTACGCCGGTATTGGCGTGCTTACCAGTCTTGGCGCTCTCTTCCTTGGACATTGGCTGCTCGTTGTGCAACCAAGATACTAAGGCCATGAACGCACCCCGCGACCTGACCCAAGCTGGTGATCTTGCCTACCTGGTGGGTCCCCGTGGGCAAACCTTCACTGTCCATCTGAAACTCAGCGAGCAAGTGCATAGCATGCATGGCATCCTAAGCCACGACGCTCTAATCGGTGTATCCTGGGGCAGCCAGGTAGAGACCCATCTGGGTAAACGCTTTACGAACTTACAACCTGCCTTGGACGATCTGCTGAGGGACATCGAGCGAACCACTCAGGTGATATACCCCAAGGACCTTGGCTACATCCTATTAAACCTTGGGGTCGGCCCCGGTAGCCAGGTGCTCGAAGCGGGCACTGGCTCTGGCGCGCTGACCGTAACGCTGGCCCACACCGTCGGTCCGCAAGGGCATGTTTACAGCTACGAGCGCCGCGCCGAGATCCAAGCCACCGCTCGCAATAACCTGCAGCGTCTTGGTTTGGTAGACCGGGTGACATTGACGATACGTGATATTACCGAGGGCTTTGATGAGACCGGCATACAAGCCGTCTTCCTGGATCTACCCACACCGGAAAACTATCTGCCACAAGTGCGCGCCGCGCTGCAGCCCGGTGGATTTTTTGGCAGCATTCTGCCCACTACCAACCAGGTCAGTGTCCTGCTCGTCGCCCTAAAAGCCGCAACCTTCGGCTTTGTCGAAGTTTCCGAAATATTGCATAGGTATTACCTGCCGGCAGCCTCCCGTTTGCGCCCTGCGGATACAATGACAGCCCATACCGGCTTCCTGATCTTTGCTCGAAAATTAGAGCCTGGTGTTTCGATCGACGACGAGAAAGAGACGTAATTGCGGCGGAGAACCGGAGGTTTCCCCTATAGAAAGCGCGGTGGGCCATTTGGTCGCCCGTTCAAGCCGCGCGGCCCACTACTGCCCGGACGCTCGTTGAATCCGCGAGTGCAACGCGAGCTGCGGCGCGCTAATCACTTGATGGCGGTTGGCGACCATCTCAACGCGGCTGAGATTTTCGTTTCGATCGCTAACAAAGCCCGCGACTTGGGCATCGTGTACCCTGCCCCCTTGCTGTTCTTGCGGGCCGCGCATGCATACCTCCTCGGCGAAATTTTTGACAGCTCTATCCAACAGGCAAAAACTGGCTTGAGCCTGCTGACTGATCAGGAACGTTGGGCTGCACTATACGATGAAGGCGAAAGGTATATCCTCTCACTGGATAATGCCGATCAAAAGGAAATGGTCCAGCACTTACGTGCTTGGCTTGCTGAGCGGTTGCAAGGAAGGAATGTGGAAATGCCGCCCCAGGCTCAATTACCAGAAAAGTGCTCCTACTGCGGCGCTTCGATGAGCATGGAACAGATCGACTTCGCTGGCGGCCGGGCTGCGGAATGCCATTATTGCGGTAGCGTGGTGCTGCCACGCAGCAGCCCATAGCTGTGTCCCAGTTGCTTCCCTCACTATCAGTAAATCGCATCCGCGCCTTGCTAGCCGCGCGCGCGGCTGGCCATCCTCTCTTTCCGCTAAGTGAAAGCAGCGACACCCAGCCGCCCAAGCCAGCTGCGGTATTAGTGCCCCTCCTACAGCAGAAAAACGCCTGGCATCTCTTGTTTATCTTGCGCGCCCAGGTGGAAGGTGACATGCACAGCGCCCAGGTAGCCTTTCCCGGCGGGCGGCTGGAACCCGGTGAGACTTTAGCCGAACAAACAGCCCTGCGGGAAGCCCATGAAGAGATCAACCTCAAGCCAGAAGGTGTCCAGCTTCTCGGCCGCCTGGAAGATTTCATCACGATCAGCAACTATCAGGTAACGCCAGTAGTCGGCCTCATCCCATGGCCATTCGGGATACGTCCGGACCCGCGCGAGGTGCAGCACGCCTTTACCATTCCGCTATCCTGGCTGGCGGACTCCGCCAACCGCGAAGAGCGCGAGCGCATAACTACGGACGGCCACGCGCTAAAGGTGATCTATTTCAAGCAATACGGCAAAGAATTGTTATGGGGAATTACAGCGCGTATCACATTGTATTTATTACAAGCCCTGGAATTGGCGTAACTTTTTTAGGCCCTTCGTGCTTAAGAGTCAAGGGTCAATTTGCGCTATCGTTTTGAGGCAGTTTTAGAAAGAAACAGCCCGCCATACGGCTGGCTGTTTCTTGATTTCAATAGATAGGCAGAGCTTGCTAACCGGTTTTTGCGGCCTTGTCCGCACCGGCGGCAGGTTCTCCGGCCGGAGCAGCGTCTGCTTCTTCGGCGGCGGCCCCTTCTGCAGGCGCTGCGCCTTCGACAGCGGCAATTTCCGCGGCCGCTGGAACGATCTCTTCAATCTCGGCCACAGGGGCGGTAGCTACGAACAACAGCTCATCGGGCTCACTAAGGACAGTGACGTTGGCGGGAACGGTCAGGTCGCGCACAAAAATCGCGTCGCCGAAATCCACCAGGCTGGAGACATCCACCACAAAATGCTCAGGTAAGTCTTGCGGCAAACTTTCCACTTCGATGTGCTCCAAACCAGTAACCAGCAACCCTCCCGAGGTTACCACCGCCGGTGATTTGCCTTCCATCACCACTCTCACTTCAGCGCGCACCGTCTCTGTGAGTGAAACTACCAGGAAATCCACGTGGGTCAGATCGCCGAGGATGTGATTCACCTGGAAATCGCGCACCAGCGTATTGTGCTCTTCGCCTTCCAGGTTAACAGTGATCAGGCTGGAGTAGCTGCTCTTGCGAAGCAGCTTGGATAGCTCGATGCGGTCCATCGACACGGGAACGGGTTCCTTGAGCGAACGTCCGTAAAGAATTGCCGGTGTCTGCCCTTGGGCGCGCAGCCGCGCTACTTTTTTCCCGGTCACAGTGCGGCGAGTTGCTTGTATCGTTTGACGTTCCATCATTACCTTCCTTTGGGATGCCTCTCACCCAAGTGGGTTACCTTCATCCCGACTGGATCAATAGGTTGAATTTATTTTCGGCGGAACATGCGGGCGATAGACCAGATGATTCC
>JBBDXQ010000081.1:0-17846 GCA_040902265.1 Anaerolineales bacterium | reverse complement strand
CCGGCAGCTGCAGATGTGCAGCTTGCCGAAATCAGCATGGCCCAATGGCAGGTCGGAGCGCAGGTAGCCCAGGCCGCCGCATAGCGGGCAGTTGGGGTCGCCAACCATCTCGGGACGCAGATGGCCGGAGGCCTCAATGCTCGATGAAGTCGGAGAATTCGCCTTCGACGTATTTTCTTCTATCTTTTTCAGTATCCCCTTGAGTTCGTCGTTCATCGCGTCCTTCTTTTTGCCAGCGGGAGAGAATGGCCTCGACGTAGCTCCAGGCCCGGGCGTTGTTTTCCACCGCAATGCGAATGGCTTCTTCCAGCCATATGTGCGGATAGTCGGCTTCAGCGGCTTTCAGCTTCTCGGCCAGCATGGGGGTGATAGCGCCGAGGTGCCGCTCGTACAAAGTGAACAGGTTGCCGCGTTCCTGCGCCAGCTGGATGGGGAAGCGCAGGTCTCCAGAGGGACGCCAGGCGCCGTCGTGGAGCGCCTGCACCGCCTCGCGTCCCCGCGCGCTGTTGAGAAAATAAAAGCAGCACAGCTTGCCTTCTAATTCTAGCTCGGCTTGCAGCAGCGCGCCGCGTTTTATCGCCCGCTGGAGCCCGTCTTGAAGAGCGGCCGGTGGATCGCTGCCCAGGCCAGCGGTGAACATGGCGTCTTCGCTGAAGTCCTCGAGCTGTAAATAAAGATGCTCGCCTTCCCTGCGGCCCAGCTGCCAGAAGGCATACAGCACCACCTTGAGTTCGTTAAGGTTGTCGATCTGCGGCAGGAGTTCGCTGAAGAAAGGACCCGGCAGGCGGGTGAAGCGCATTTTACCGGCAGGGAATCCGGAGAAGGAGGGATCTGTCATTGCCGTCGTCGTTGTGAGAGCCTGTCCCCAGCGGGCCGCTTTGCGCAGCCGAGGGATGGCGATCTCGAAGAGTTTTTCATGCTAATCAATGGTTGCTGGTCATAATGACCCATAACTCCAACCTCCGAAATCAAATCTTCAAAGAGGTCCTTCCAGTGCGGATTAATGCCAGTGATCAAATCAATCTTGTCCATGTGTCGTTATCGTAATCCCCATAGCTTTTTTCTGCCTGTCGTGCATCGCAGACTTAGACCTGCGAGAAATCGACGGTGCGGGTGGCGGCATTCTCGAACTTGGCCAGGTTTTCACGGAAGACCAATTCAACGATGCCAGTGGGACCATTGCGGTGCTTGCTCACCATGATCTCGGCTACGTTCTTGCGCAGGCTGTCCTCTTCGTAGAACTCCGGCCGGTATATGAACATGACGATGTCGGCGTCCTGCTCCAGCGAACCAGACTCGCGCAAGTCGGAAAGCACCGGGCGTTTATCAGTGCGTTGCTCGACCGCGCGGGAGAGCTGGGCGGCGGCCAGCACCGGCACATTTAGCTCGCGGGCCAGCACCTTCAGGCTGCGGGAGATGTAAGACACTTCCTGCACCCGGTTGTCGTTGCGGCTGTCGCCCTGCATCAGCTGCAGGTAATCCACCACCACCAGGTCGAGGCCGAATTCCATATGCAAGCGGCGGCACTTGGCGCGCATCTGCGTGGGGGAGATGGCCGGGGTATCGTCCAGGAACACCTTGGTCTCGCCCAGCACTTCGATGGCCTGGGCGAACAGATCCCATTCGTTCTGCTCCAGCTTGCCGCTGCGCAGGCGTTGGGAGTTGATGCCGGTCTCCTGCGAGAGCAGGCGCTGCACCAGTTGGTCATTGGACATTTCCATGGAGAAAATGGCCACGTGTTTTTTGCTCAGTTGTGCGGCGTTCTTGGCGACCGACATGAGGAAGCTGGTCTTTCCCTGGCTGGGGCGGCCGGCGATGATGAGCAGGTCGGAGGGCTGCAGGCCCATCAGCAGCCGGTCGAGGTCGATGAAACCCGTAGGAACGCCGTAGATCTCTTCGCTGCGGCGGCCCATGGCCTCCACGCGGTCGTAATAATCAGAGAGCACCGCCTTGATGGGCTGCAGATCGGTGGAGAGGCGGTGCTCGGAGGCGCTGAAGACGGCTTTTTCGGCTTCGTCGATAGCCGATTCGACGTTCAGTTCTTCCTGGTAGGCCACCTTGGCGATCTTGTTGGCCGCTTCCAGCAGGCGGCGGCGAATAGAGCCCTGCTGCACCAATCGGCCGTAAGCCTCGGCGTGCAGCGAGGTGGGCGTGTTGTTGACCATGCTGGTGAGGAAGGCCGGACCGCCGACCTCGGCCAGGTGGCCAAGCTTGTCCAGCTCTTCGGTGACGGTGAGCATGTCGATGGGGGTGCGCTGCTCATGCAGGCTGGTGAAGGCCTCCCAGATCCAGCGCAGGCGGTGGATGTGGAAATCTTCGGCGGTGAGGAAATCGGCTACGTCGTAATAGGATTCGGGGTTGATCAGCACCGAGCCGATGACGGCCTCTTCGGCCTCGCGGCTATGCGGCGCGAGCTGCGGGCTGGATGCCTGCTCTATTTCCTGGGGAAAGGCGTCACTCATGCTGCGATACCCCGCCTACTTCTTCTTTTTCTTGCCTTTGCCGTTGTCTTCGTCGTCGTTCTCTTCGTCGATCTCCAGTTTTTCGAGGAAGTCTTCGAAGACTTCCAGGCGTTCCTGGGGAGCTTCGGAATCGGGTTCTTCGCCGAGTTCCTCAATGCCGTTATCGGGCTCTTCCAGGTCGTCCTCCGGGATGATGCTGGCGGCTTCCATTACTTCGCGGGAGATCAGAATGGGGACGTTCGTGCGCACGGCAATGGCCAGGGCATCCGAAGGACGAGAGTCGATATCCACCGTGCGGCCGTTCACTTCCACCACGATGTTGCCATAGAAGACGTCGGCTTTGAGGCTTTGGACTTCGACACGCACCACCCGGGCATCCAGCGAACGGAGCATCTCGCGGATCAGGTCGTGAGTCATGGGTCGGGCGACCTCGACCTCCTGGAGGGAAAAGGTGATCTGCTCTGCCATATAGGGATCGATCCAGATGGCGAGATAGCGCTCAGCGTCCACTTCGCGCAGGATGACGACGCGCTGCTGCGACATGAGCCCCACGCGGATGCTGTCAATCACGACTTCGATCATTTCGGTCATAGGGTCTTAGGGTAAAGTGGGTAATTCTAACACCGGCTCCAATTCTAACGTATTGGCTGTGGAGTGATGAGGGGAGTGAATGGGGAGACGTCCCCAGTTGCAGTCCTGACCCGAAAGAGGCTGCGCATGCCGACGAACTGTTAGCGGTTCGTTCGATGTTGGCTGTTAAGGTTTTAATTGACACAAAAGTACTGCTTGCTTGGTTCTTTAAGGTTTGTGCGTTATAATGCCGCCCTCAACGAGAAAAAGGCGTATGGAAAAAAGCTCAGGTCTAGTCTAGCAGGCGGGAATTAATAATCGTGGCGCGCAAACTATCCAAAGCCAGCAACACTAAGATCCTATGGGTCGAAGGCCGCTGGGCAAGCAATCCGGAATTTGTCCCCTCATTATTACAAAAAGGTTTTAAGGTCGAGCGGGTCACCTCCGGCAAGGAAGCGTTAAAAAGCGTGGGGGAGGGCAAACACGACCTGGTGATCGTAGATGCGGCTTCCATGCGCACCAATGGGAAGCGCATCTGCGCTTCCATTAGCAGCCGGGTGAACGGGCTGCCGATCCTGTTGATATCGGACGCCCAGCATCCCATCGAAGAAGACTCCACCTGTGCTAATGAGATCCTGCTGCTGCCCTTCACGCAGCGCAAGTTGATCAACCGCATCGGCCCCCTGCTTCCCGCAGACGAAGGGGGGATGTTGCGCGCCGGACCGCTGGAACTGGATCTGGAAACGCACGCAGTGCGGGCGCATGGCAAGAAGACGGTGCTGACCCCAAGGCTGGTGCGCCTGCTGCGCATGCTGATCGACAATAAGGGGGAGGTGGTGGAGCGCAATACCCTTTTCAAAAAGGTGTGGCGCACCAACTATACCGGGGACACGCGCACCCTGGATGTGCACGTGAGCTGGTTGCGGGATGCGATCGAAAAGGACTCCAAGAAACCAAAGCTGCTGCTAACTATGCGCGGCGTGGGATATCGCTTGGATATTTAGGGAAACGGAGGCGATTAGATTATAGAGATTTAGTAGGGGAGAAAGTGATTAGAAATTCTGTGGGGATATAGCTGGAAACGACCATTAAATGATTTATTCAAACAAACAATGAATTGGGTGAACTCTTCGCGGTGCTGAGGCTGGATTTGCCAGCCTAATTTTGCGTAGAATAACAAAGCAAGCTAGTTTGGTTTATAAGCCTCGAGAGTGAGGCATTTGGCGCCACCGCCGGATTTGGCAAACTCGCCGAGGTCCAGGGGCAGGACGTTGAAATCGGCTTTTTCAAGGGCCTTGCTGAAGAGGGGGGCTTTGTGGGTGCTTAGGATCACAGTTCGGTCCACCGCCATTGAATTACAGGCAAGTTGGACGGCTTCTTCCTGATCGATCTCGATTAAGTCCACCCCCAAAGTTTGCACGAGGGTTAAACTCTGCTCGTCCATGCCGGAGGGAACGTAAGCCAGGGTGTGATCGTCGAGAGGACAAATGCAGGTGTCCACGTGGAAGTGGGGCGGCAGCACCCTAATGGGCACGACTTTCACTCCCAGGGTCTCGGAAACAAAATCCAAGGCGGCGCGATCGGAGCGAACACCATAGCCGATCAGGATCATGTCGTTCCAGGCAATGGCTTCGCCATTGCCTTCGAAGTATAGGCCGTCTGGTACGGTGTGCAGCTGATAGCCGCGTTCACGAAAAAGCTCGGCGATGGGCTCTACTTCGCCAGAGCGTTCCGGGTAGCGGAAGCGGCTGGCGATGGCATGCTGGCCGTATAGGAAGATCGAATCCCCGATAAACACCGAATCCGGCCAGCCTTTGACCGGTTCAAAGGCTTCGGCTGGGACCCCCAAGTCGAGATAGGTTTGAAAAAGCGCTTCCCATTGTTTGTTAGCTTCTTTAGCATCCACCTGGTTCTTAGGGTTCATCCAGGGGTTGATTGAATATTTGATCTGAAATTGGCTTGGCTTGGTGAGGAACACGCGGCGTTCTGCGGCAGTCAGCATCAAGGAGTTCTCCTTTGGGGAGGTGCAAGTTTACATGAATTCCGGCGCTTGGATACCTATTAGGGACAGGCTATTTGCCAGGGTCTGTTTGGCAGCTGCCACCAGGGCGAGCCGAAAGGCACGCGTAGTGCCATCAGTCTGCAGCACAGGGCATTGGTTGTAGAAGTCGTTGAAGGCGCGGGCGGTCTCGTAGGCCAGGTTGGTGATGTGCAGCGTTTTGTATTCGGCAGCAGCCCGCTGCACAGCATCGGGGAATTGTGAAATGTTGTTGATCAGCTCGATCTCGCTCTTATGCAACGTGTGGCTGGGCGGCTGCAGGGAAGGTGCTGCGCCTGCAGCACGGCGCAGGATGCTGTTGGCGCGCACATGGGCGTATTGGATGTAAGGGGCAGCCTGGCCGTTGAAGTCCAGGGCGGTTTCCCAGTCGAAGGTGGCGATCTTGGTGTTCTCGCGGGCCAGCATGGGATATTTGATGGCTGCCAGGCCCACCTGCCTGGCGATGGTCTGCCGGCTGGCTTCATCGAGCTCCGGGTTCTTTTCGGCCACGATGGCAGCCGTGCGCGTGGTCGCCTCGCGGATCAGCTCTTCCAGGAGCACCACCACGCCTTCCCGCGAGGAGATGATCACGTTGCCGGGCAGGTTAACTACCTCGTAGGGCAGGTGGAGCACTTTCTTGATCAGCTCAGCATGGCCGGCTAATTCCAGGGTCTTGAACACCTGCTGGAAATGGAGTGATTGGCGCACGTCGACCACATAAATGGAGCGGTCGAGATCGTATTCGGCGAACTTGGCAAGAGCCAGAGCCAGATCCCAGGCGCCGTATAACGAAGAGCCGTCCGAGCGCATCAGAACCAGGACGCGGTATTTTTCCTCCGCAAGATTGAGCAGTTCGTCAAGCTTGACTACTACCGGGCCATCGTTGGCGCGCTCGTCCACGGCCAGCTTAATTCCGATCAATTGCTCCACGAAGGCTTTTGCGGGCTTTTCCATTTCGCTTTCGTAATAGATACGATCGAAACGGATGCCCATTTGGTCGTATATCTCGTTGAAACCATCCAGCGACCATTGGCGCGTGGTTTGCCAGAGTTGGTGGACTTCGTCATCGTCGGCTTCCCACTGGGCGAAGAGCGCGCGGATTTCTTCCTCGCCCTGGGGATCGGCTTCCAATTGGCGAGTGGCTTCGGAGTACAGATCGCCCATCCAGCGGGTCACGTCCTGTTTGGGGGGCTGTTCTCCTGTGTGGCGCTTGGAGTAATTCCACAGCCACTTGAAAACGTCTTTGCCGAAGTCGCCGATGTAATTGGCGCGCACGACCTCGTATCCGGCCGCCTCGAGGATATTGGCCAGCGCGGCGCCCAAGATCATATTGCGCAAGTGCCCGACGTGGAAGGCTTTGTGGGTATTGGGCTGGGAGAACTCCACCATGACGCGCTGCTGCTTGGACGCCCCGCGACCGTATTGCTCTCTGCCGGCTGCCACCGCTTCCAGCACGCGGGCGGCGTAGCTGGGAGCGGAAAAGTATAGGTTAAGGTAGCCCTTGACGGCTTCCACACGGGCGAACCCCGTGGGGGTACCCAGGTGCTGGGCCAGGTTGGCGGCCAGTTCAGCGGCGCGTTGGGGTACGTTGATCCTGGCGCCGGCCTGGCGCGCTTCGTCTGCGGCCAGCTGGAACAGGGAGGTGGCGATGCCCCATTCGCCAGCAAAGGGGAGCTGGCTCCAATTGATCTCGGTGGGCGCAGGCAGACCTTGCGCCTGGCAGAAAGCGCGTATCTCTATTTCGATGTGGAGTTTTTCAGCGTCGAACATGTTTTAACGGATTATATACTGGGGATCCATTGAACCTTTGCAGCATTCGGGGGCTATTATGAATAGGATCTCTCGTTGAACGGCGATCTCCTCGGAATAAAAAGGGAGTACTTTTAAGAAGAATCAAAAAGAGCGGGTTGAAAACCCGCCCTTAGTACTCACCTGGATATCTGAACTTTATTTTTTGCCTTTTTCGAGGGCAGCGAATTTGCCCATAATAGCGCTTTTACGACGCGCGGCGTTGTTCTTGTGGATCACGCCTTTGCTTGCAGCTTTATCCAGAGCGCTGGCGGCCAACTGGGTAGCCGCGCGGGCAGCATCCACATCGCCGCTTTGAAGCGCCAGGTTGGCCTTCTTCACAAAGGTGCGGGCGCTCCCGCGAAATAAGGTGTTGCGCTCGCGCAGCTTCGCATTCTGCCGGTTGCGCTTGATCGCTGATTTAATGTTAGCCAAAACAATTCCTCCAAGGAACGCGTACTAAACGAAACGGGATTGTACATGAAGCGCTGGGAAATGTCCAGCAGGGCATAGCTACCCTTCTGATACAATGCCAAAGATGTCTGTGAATTTTAAGGCTGGGTTCGTTTCCGTGGTGGGCAGGCCCAACGTGGGCAAGTCCACCCTGATGAACGCGCTGCTGGGACAACCGGTGGCCGCGGTTTCCCCCAAACCACAGACGACGCGACGCAACCAATTGGGTATCCTGAGCGACGACAAGGCCCAGATCGTATTTATAGATACACCAGGATTGCACCAGGAGCATAACAAGCTGGGCGGCTTGATGAACGAGCAAGCCTTGTTCGCCTTGGATGATGGGGACCTAATCTTGTTCCTGGTGGATTGCGCGCAGCCACCTTCGGATGAGGACTGCGTGCTAGCGACCAGGATCGGAGGCCGCGGACGGCGCCAGCCGGTGTTGCTGGCGCTGAACAAGATCGACCTTCTGGAGCCAGGCGAGTTAGATGTTCGCCGGGCTGGCTATGGGGCGCTGACAACGACAGCGCAATCGTTGGAAATCTCGGCTACTCAGGGGCGCGGGTTGGCTGAGTTGCTGGCCGCGATCAGCGAGAGACTGCCTGAAGGCGAGCCGTTCTATCCCAGCGACCAGGTGACCGACCTGTTCGAACGTCAGATCGGGGCAGACCTGATCCGGGCGGCAGCGATGAGCCTGCTGCGCGAGGAGGTGCCATTTGGCCTGGATGTGCGCATCGACCGCTATGTGGAACGCGGCGAGAAAGGCGCGCTGATCGAAGCCACCTTATTCGTGGAACGTGAATCGCACAAGGGCATCGTGATCGGTGATGGCGGGAAGATGATCAAGCAGATCGGGCAAACCGCCCGGAAGGAAATCGAGGCGATGAGCCAGCGCAAGGTGTTTTTAGACTTGAGGGTAAAGGTGAAAGCCAATTGGCGGGATGATGAGACCGCGCTGGAGCAGTTCGGGTATTCACGAAAGAAGGACAAATGACCTGGTTGATCGTTGCGAGCCTGGCGTACCTTTTTAGCGTGGCCAGCCTGAAGCGGAGCTGGGAGCTGATGGCTTTATTGGGGCGGATGTCTTTTTATCTTACGTTAGCCCTGTGGATCTGGTTTGAAGCCGGGGAGCAGGCTTTTAAGGGTAGTGAAACCAGTTTATTGGGCTGGTTCATTATTGGGTTGGCTTTGTTCCTGGCCGGTGATGTGATCAACCATTTGGGCGGAAAATTGGCTGCCTTGGCTTTAGTTCCAATCGCCCTGGCAGCCCTGGCGTTTGCACTCGGCTTCGACATAATACAGCCGGATCAATATGCACTGGTGCCCGGGGTGCTGTTGGCAGTGCTGGTAGCTTCAGTGGCTGTGCGCGCTTTTCTTCAGATGACAGTGGGATTGAAAAAGCAGGGCAAGTACAGAACGCGGCTAGGTTTGGGGATGTATGCCGCGGCGATGGCGGTGTTGGTGTTCGCCGGCGTATTCAAGATGGTTGACCGCGGTTGGCCCTTGCTGTGGGCGTACTCGGCAGGCGGCGGGGCGTTAGCCTTTGCCGCTGGGCAACTGTGGCAGGGGTGGGAGCGAATGCTCGGGAAGCAGACGGTGCCGGCGTGGATGCAGGTCGGCACGGTCAATTTGGGGCAATTGATGATGGTAGCTGGGGCGATGTTTGTGTATAAGGAATTTTTATAGGGGTATGGGATCAGGGGATGCAGGGATCTGGTAATAGAGAAGCGCACTTCGTTTTACAAGAACATACGTTAATGGTGAGCCATTCCTGTACATAGCGCAAATTGTAGATTTGAAGCTAACTAATGAACAGCTCCCCCCAGGACCTCCGTTTGGATGTTGCCTGTATTTTGCATAATGGTCTTCCAACACCTTTACACATTTAATCCAATAACTCCATACCCGCCAAATCCTCGATCACTCCCACCACAGCCGAATTATCCAGATCACCCATTTCGAGCTCCAACATCCGTTGGTAGAGGTCGTTTGTTATCGTGGTGGCTGGCAGCGGCAAACCCAGCTCGTCCGCGGTGTGCATGACAATGCCGAGGTCCTTGGCCTGCATCGTGGCTTTAAAGCCGGGCTGTCGGTTGCCAGCAAACAGGCGATCGGGTTTGTTGTCCAGGGTCCAGCATTGGGCCGCGCCGCTGCGAATTGCCTGGATAACCTTGCGCGGGTCAACGTCTGCCTTGCGGGCGAAGATAAGCAACTCAGCCAGGGCGGACATTTGGGCGGCAACCATGATCTGGTTGCAGCACTTGGCTACCTGACCTGCGCCAGAAGCACCGATGTGAGTGATCGTGGAACTATAGGATCGCATAGCGGGGCGGGCAGATTCCAGGGCATTGGCGTCGCCTCCGACCATGATGGTGAGTGTGCCTTTTTCAGCGCCGAGTTGACCACCGCTGACCGGCGCGTCAAGGAAATGCAGGCCGTGGGAAGCCAATGCATCGGCGAGCTTTCGCGCGGTGGCCGGCAGGATGGTGGAATGGTCAACGACGATGAGGCCAGGGTGAGCGCCAGCCAGGATGCCTTGCGGGCCCAGCAATACGTTCTCAACGTCGGGAGAATCGGGCAGGCAGGTGAAGACGAGGTCGGCGGCGGCAGCTACTTCCTCAGAGGTCGAAGCTTCAGTAGCGCCCGCAGCCACCAGCTCAGTAACCGCTGCCTGGCTGCGGTTGTGCACAGCAAGAGGGAAGCCAGCGCGCAGCAAGTGGCCAGCCATGGGCTTGCCCATCAGGCCGAGGCCGATGAAACCTAAACGTAATTGTTGCTCTGGCATCATCACTCCTTAATTCAGTGGGGAGACAAGCAGGTCAAGAAACTTTCGTAAAATTCCTCTCGCTGAAGAGATGACAGTGAGTGGATATGGATAGAGGATATTCTAAAGTAGGTTAGGGTTTGGAGCGTGAAGATAGCTGAACTAATATTTTTTACGCGTCGACGGCGATTGGCGATTTGAAGAGACGGATTCCTTGCTCCACCCTGAATGACAAAGAGGTCTTTGCTTATTGTGGATTATTGAAAAATCGGTTCCCAGGCCAGTCTGTAAGCCGCATTTTGTCCAGCGCGGGGTTAAGGTTTACGCTTAGGATGGAAACCATCACAAGGTTCATCCCTAAACCTGACGCGCCTGGGCGGTCATCTATCTGGGCTGCCAATCTCTTGGCAGCTCGCTGCAGCCAACCCGGGACTCGAACGCAACGAGCCGCTGCTCGTCCCTGCTTGGCCTTGCTCCTGGCGGGGGTTGCCCGTCCGCGGGCATTGCTACCCGCGCCGGTGGTCTCTTACACCACCATTTCACCCTTTCCTACGAAAAGCTTAGGCGCAGCAAGCTACGTCTAAAGCCGGTCGTTGGAGGTATGTTTCTGTGGCCCGATCCGGCAGGTTTCCCCGCCCCGGGAGTTTCCCCGGCGCCATGCTCTGTGGAGTGCGGACTTTCCTCTACTTCCGTAGCGATCGCCCGACTGACCTGGGCTTCAATGATACAGCCTGAAAGGCGTACTCGTCAAATATGTGGTCATGAAAAGCACGGTGGATGGCAGGTCAGGGCCTATGCTTAATAAAATTTCCAACCTCATAGATAGGGCCAATAAAAGGGATACTGCTCTTCATGGGAACAATGCGTTTTTTAGTGAACACCGCCTGGGCGGCTTGGGCTACGTCATTCTCCGTGGAAAAATGGTGCTCGCGGATTTTGACGCCTAAGACTTTGAAGACAGCGGCCATCAAAGAACGCTCGACAGGGACGCCGTAGACCATCTGACCGCCCTTTTTCAGCACGCGGTGGATCTCGCGCATGGCCACAGGTTGCTGCGCCACCTGAATATGCTCGAGAATGCTGATGAGCAGAACTGTGTCAAACGTATTATCGGGGTAAGGTAGGCGGAGTAGATCGCCCCTACGCAGGGTGGGAGATAGACCGTGCTTGTTCCAAAACTTTGTGTTTAGCTCGGCGTCCGCGAACAGATCGATGCCGAAGATCTGCTTGTATTTTTCGCTTAAGTTTAGGAAGGTGATTCCAGAACCGTAACCAACCTCCAGGATACACTCTCCACCCTGGCACTCGTTCAAAGCCAGCTCCACGCGTTGGCGATACAGAGGTCCCAGGATCGGCCAATAATAGAAGCGAAGTGGATCCGTCTCTTCTTGTTCTGGGGCGTAAGCCTGATGCGGCAGTAACTTTAGTCGTTCACCCATGATTGGCAGCGAGTTTCTGTAGGGAATTGAAATATAATTCAAAATAGCCTGGTTAACCAGACATTTTAAGCTGGGGAGGCTTTCCAGGCTGACTAAGTGATCTGTCTTGCCTCTGACCCGAAAACAGAGGTGGAACTGGCAAAAGAATACCCTGAATTGACTGATTACACTCCTTTGCAGCTCATTGATAATGAAGGCGTGCTCCCCGAAGAGGCAAAAAACCCTGGAGAATTGCTACTAAGCTTATATCCAAAACCCCAATGGCGCTTGACACATCTAGTACACATGCTCTATAATCGCCGTTTGGCATTATGCCGCTCCTTGCCGTGCAAGAGCGGCTTTTCTTCTTTTTTTGTTTCAACCTGTTAGGAGGCGCTGAATGGCGCAAGCTCTCCCCACCAAAACTTATTCCCGCTTATTTACCGAATTGAAATTGCCAGACCTCATCGAGGTTCAGCTAAGTTCGTTCAAGCGGCTGAAAGCCGAAGGCCTGGCCGATCTTTTCCATGAGATCTCCCCAATCGAATCTTACAACAAAGGGATGAAGCTGTTCTTCCCCAGCCGCAGCCCCGAATCCAAGCAATGGAACTTGAAATTCTGGTTCGATGACCCGAAATATTCCATTGAAGAGTGCATCGAGCGCGATCTGACCTATGCCAGCCCAATGTATATCTCGGTGTTACTGGCTGGGGCGGACGTACCAGAGCCGATCAAGCAAGATATCTTCCTGGGCGACTTCCCCGAAATGACGGAGAAGGGCACTTTCATTATCAACGGCACCGAGCGCGTGGTCGTTTCTCAACTGATCAGATCTCCCGGCGTATATTTTGAAGCTCCGCTGGATCGAGCCACAAACCGACCGCTGGCGACCGCTAAATTGATCCCGGACCGCGGCGCTTGGATGGAATTTGAAACCCGTAAGACAGATTACCTGACCCTGAAGTTCAATCGTAAACGCACAGTGCCGATTACCATCTTGTTGCGCGCTTTGGCAGTGGTGGATGACGGGATCAAGAATAACCCGTTGAAAGCAGGCAGCGATGAAGAGATCCTGGCGTTATTTGCGGATATCGATATCAACACCGATCGCAAGTTCATTCAAGCCACGCTGGACCAGGAACCTGAATGGGACACGCAAAACGGGAAGCTGAGCATTGCTCAGGCGGCGCTGATCGAGTTCTTCAAGCGCATGCGCCCTGGGGACCCCGCCACTTTGGACAACGCGACCGAATTCCTGCAGACGCAATTGTTCGACCAGCGTCACTATGACCTCGAGCGGGTGGGGCGTTATAAACTGAATCAAAAATTGGTACTGAAAGAGCGCGTACCACTGGATCACCGCACAGTGACCAAGTGGGACATCATCAACCTGGCGCGCCGCATGATCCTGATCAATAACCAGGTCGAGAAGGCTGACGACATTGACCACCTGGGTAACCGCCGTTTAAAGACAGTCGGCGAACTGATCCAGAACAAGCTGCGGGTCGGTATGCGCCGAATGGAACGCGTCATCAAGGAACGTATGTCCATCCGCGACCAGGAGCAGCTCTCTCCCATTACGCTGATCAACATCCGTCCGGTGGTGGCTGCGCTGCGCGAGTTCTATGGCTCGAGCCAGCTATCGCAATTCATGGACCAGACTAACCCGCTTTCCGAGCTGCGCCACAAGCGCCGCGTGTCGGCTTTGGGTCCTGGCGGCTTGCGCCGCGAGCGGGCAGGCTTTGACGTGCGTGACGTACACCATTCTCATTACGGACGCATCTGTCCGATCGAAACTCCAGAAGGCCCGAATATCGGCTTGATCGGCAACCTGGCCTCCTTTGCACGCGTGAACGACTACGGCTTTATCGAAACCCCTTACCGCAAGGTGGTAAATAGCTTGTCGCCCAAAGATAAAAATCTGATCGGACGTAAAATCCGCGAAGATCTCCTGGACCCTAAAACAGAAAAAGTGATCGCCAAGGCGGATACACGCATCGACGAACGGTTGGCTAAAGAGATCGGCAAGTACAACGTAGAAGAAGTGCTGATCACTCCCTACGTGTCAGACCAGACCCTGTTCCTCTCCGCCGACGATGAAGACCGCTTCTATATCGCCCAGGCCAATGCTCCATTGAACGAGCATGGCGAATTTGTGCGCCAACGGTTGTCCTCGCGCTATCACTCCGGCTTTATGTTCTCCAGTCCGGAGGGGATTGATTATATGGACGTAGCGCCTCACCAACTGGTGGGCATCAGCGCGGCCTTGATCCCCTTCCTCGAGCACGACGACGCCAACCGCGCCCTGATGGGCTCGAACATGATGTCGCAGGCTGTGCCGCTGCTGGTGCCGGAAGTGCCGCTGGTCTCCACCGGTATGGAAGGTCACGCGGCTAAAGATTCCGGCCAGGTAGTGCAAGCCGAAGAGGATGGCGAAGTCGTCTCTGTAAGCGGCGACTCCATCGTGGTGCGCGGCAAGAACCGCAAGGAACGCACCTTCAATTTGCGCAAGTACCAGCGCTCAAACCAGAGCACCTGCATCGACCAGCGACCAGCTGTGGTCAAAGGCCAACGTGTGAAGAAGGGCGACGTGATCGCCGATTCTTCATCCACGGTGGACGGAAACCTGGCTCTCGGCCAGAACGTGGTGGTGGCTTTTATCTCCTGGGAGGGGGGCAACTTTGAAGACGCCATCCTGATCTCTGAGAAACTGGTGCAGGATGACCGCTTCACTTCCATCCACATCGAAAAATATGAGGTCGAAGCCCGCGATACGAAGCTGGGTCCCGAAGAGATCACCCGGGATATTCCCAATGTGGGCGAAGAAGCAGTGAAGGACCTGGATGAAAGCGGCATTGTGCGCATTGGCGCCGAAGTAGGCCCGAACGATATCCTGGTTGGCAAGATCACACCTAAGGGCGAAAAAGAACTAACTCCTGAAGAGCGCCTGTTGCGCGCCATCTTCGGCGAAAAATCCCGCGATGTGAAAGACACCTCGCTGCGCATGCCGCACGGTGAGCGCGGCAAGGTGGTGGACGTGCAGCTATTCTCCCGCGAGGACAATATCGAATTGTCCGCCGGAGTAGAGAAGATGGTGCGCGTCTCAGTGGCGCAGCGCCGCAAGATTACCGCCGGTGACAAGATGTCCGGCCGGCATGGCAATAAAGGCGTGGTCTCAAAAGTGGTGCCCGCGGAAGACATGCCGTTCCTGGAAGATGGGACCCCGGTGGACATCATCCTCAACCCGCTGGGAGTGCCGGGCCGTATGAATATCGGCCAGATCCTTGAGACCCATCTGGGTTGGGCAGCCAAGCGGCTGGGCTTCCGAGCCCTGGTGCCGGTATTCGATGGCGCCAGCGAATACGAAATCGAAGCGGAACTGGCACGCGCATGGCTGGTGGACCAAGCCTGGAAGGAAGCCGTTGAGCGCGCCTGGACCTGGTTAGCTGAGCAAAATGGCAAATATGAAGCCGAGTCGCTTGAAGATGAAGACGAGGTGCGCAACCTCTATTTGGAAGAGTGGCTGGGCAGCAAGAAATACAACGTTTCCAAGCTGGCACATGACCCCACGTATGCTCGCCAGGTAGTGGTAAACGAGTGGTTGAAGGAAGAAGGTTATCGCCCGGACGAGATCCTGGCGTTCGAACAAGCGGACGTGTCGCTCTCAGCCCGCAAGGAACGCGGACAAAAGGCGATTAATGCCTGCTCACGGCTTTGGCTGGAGCGAATGGGGGAGCCGGCTAGCAAGAACGTCGACGATGAGCAATTGCACGCGCTGGCCACGCAGGCCATGGTCAATACCGGTAAGCCAATCCCTTACATCGGCAAGCAGATCCTGCGGGACGGCAAGAGCGGTGTGCCTTATGACCAGCCGGTTACCGTAGGCGTAATGACCATGCTTAAGCTGCACCACCTGGTTGAAGACAAGGTCCATGCTCGTTCTACCGGCCCTTATAGCCTGGTAACCCAGCAGCCTCTGGGCGGCAAAGCTCAGTTTGGTGGTCAACGCTTCGGCGAAATGGAAGTGTGGGCGTTGGAAGCTTATGGAGCCTCTTACACCTTGCAGGAAATGCTGACGGTCAAATCCGACGATGTGATCGGCCGGGTGAAGACCTACGAATCGATCGTAAAGGGCGAGCCTATTGAAGAGCCCGGCATCCCCGCTTCGTTCCGTGTGCTGGTCAAGGAACTTCAAAGCCTCGGTTTGTCCGTGGAGGCAGAGACTGGCGATGGGATGGTAAAGTTTGGCAAAGAGGAACAGCGCGCCAGACCGCCACGGCTGGGGACAGGGTTACTGGGTCTAGGCGACGACCTAAAGACCAATCCTTGACGCAGATTAGGGATACTGCTACAATCGGCGCTCGCGACTGATGTAGACACGTAACTAACGGGCAGTAGCCCAACTAAATAAACAAGCCAATGTCGAGGCCATCATGCACGCGGTGGCCTCGATGTATGGTGAGTAGTAAACGAGACAGGAAGGCAAAAGGCCTTCTCGAATAGGAAAACGGAGAGAAAAAGTGCCGACAATTAATCAGCTGGTCCGAAAAGGCCGCACGACCAAACGGGCCAAAACGAAAGCGCCTGCGTTGCAATATGTGTTCAACACATATAAGCAACGCCGCATCCGCCTGCCAAAGGGATCGCCACAAAAACGCGGTGTATGCACAGTGGTGCGCACCATGACTCCGAAAAAACCCAACTCTGCGCTGCGCAAGATCGCCCGCGTGCGCCTGAGTAACGGCATGGAAGTGACTGCTTATATTCCGGGGGAGGGTCATACTTTGCAGGAGCACTCCGTTGTGCTGGTGCGCGGCGGCCGGGTCAAGGACCTGCCCGGCGTGCGCTATCACATCGTGCGCGGCACACTGGATACCACTGGGGTCAATGACCGCAAACAGGGCCGCTCGAAGTATGGCAGCAAGCGGCCGAAAGCCTAATTACAAGATCATATTAGGATAGGAAGAGAGTAATTATGTCTCGCAGAAAACGACCGGATAAACGTGTGATCCTCCCAGATGTGCGTTACAACAGCACCGAGGTTCAGATGTTTATTAACCGGGTGATGAAAGACGGCAAGAAGAGCACGGCAGCCCATGCGGTATATGGCGCTTTTGCGCTCATTGAAAGCCAAAAGAAGCAGCAGCCCATTGAAGTGTTCACCAGTGCCTTAAAAAACGTGGGACCGCAAATGGAAGTGCGCCCACGCCGGGTGGGGGGAGCCACATACCAGGTGCCTATGGAAGTGAATTCGGCGCGCCAGTTTGCGCTGGCCTCACGCTGGATCATCGCATCGGCGCGGGGGCGGGGTGGAAGATCCTTCGCTGAGAAGTTAGCCGCTGAATTAATAGAAGCAGCCGGCGGCCAAGGGTCGGCGGTGCGTAAAAAAGAAGAAACCCATAAAATGGCAGAGGCCAACCGAGCCTTCTCCCATTATCGCCTATAGGATGTTGGAGCAACCTTTACCAATATGGCTACTAAGTTCCCCCTTGAGAAGTTTCGCAATATTGGCATCATTGCCCATATCGACGCCGGTAAGACCACTACTACCGAGCGTATTTTGTTCTACACAGGCAAGACACACCGCCTTGGGTCGGTAGACGAAGGCAACACTGTCACCGACTGGATGGAGCAGGAACGCGAGCGCGGCATCACCATCGTATCTGCGGCGGTGACGGCCGAGTGGAAAGACCACCTTATCAATATTATCGACACCCCCGGACACATTGATTTCACTGCCGAAGTACAACGCTCACTGCGCGTCTTGGACGGCGGCGTGGTGGTCTTTGATGCAGTGCAAGGTGTTGAACCGCAAAGTGAAACCGTGTGGCGCCAGGCTGACCGTTATGGCGTTCCGCGCATCTGCTTCATTAACAAGATGGACCGCACGGGTGCTTCATTCGAACGCAGCCTGGAAAGCATCCGCATGCGCCTGGGGGCTAATCCGATCGCCATGCAGATACCCATCGGATCGGAAAGCGCCTTCCAAGGCGTGGTTGACCTATTGAATGAGAAATCGATTGTATGGGAGGACGAAACCGGCAGCAAACCTACCATCGGGGATGTCCCCGCAGATCTGCAGACCGCTACCAAAGAATGGCGCGGGCGCATGGTGGAAGCGATCGCCGAGAGCGACGACGACTTGACCCAGAAATATTTGGAAGGCCTGGAAATTGGGGTTGAGGACTTGAAGGCTGCATTGCGCAGGGCAGTGATCAGCGGCCGAGCGACTGCGGTGTTCTGCGGTTCTTCGCTGCGCAACCGCGGCGTGCAACCTGTGCTAGATGCCGTGGTGGATTATTTACCCTCGCCGCTGGAGATCCCGGCGGTCAAGGGCATCGATCCGCGCA
>JBBDXQ010000080.1:0-18163 GCA_040902265.1 Anaerolineales bacterium | reverse complement strand
CGCTGGATATTGAAGGCTTGTCACCCATCGAAGCGCTCAATAAGATCTGGGAGTGGAAAGGGAAGTACCAAGACTAAGCAGGGGAGATTTTGTCTATCGCCCTGGCGAAACAGGACGAATGTGGCGTTTGTTATTGAATATGCCAGTTTATTGGCGGAGTTGACATCCCGAAATGAATAATTTATCATGGAAGTAAGAATATATACTACTTGTATGGCACATATATGAGAAACCCGATTGCAAAGTTGTACCAGTCCAACAGGTCAGTCCTGACTTTGAAGGACCTGGCTGTGTTGTGGAAAGAAACCAACCCCGGCCACCTCAAAGCCAAGGCAGCCTACTACACAAAAAGGGGCGTGCTCAATCGTCTACGCCGAGGAATATTCGCGCTGCGCAAAGACTACAATCCTAGAGAACTGGCCACCAGCATCTATACACCCTCTTACATCGATTTTGAAACAGTCTTTCGGGAGGCGGGGATAGTATTTCAGCATTACGAGACAATCTTTGTGGCTGCTAAGCGGTCGGCCACCATCGAAATTGATGGGCACAAGATCGCTTTTAGGAAGCTCAAGGATGTTGTGCTGTTCAATCCGGCGGGTACCGAATTCAAGAACGGCTATAACATTGCCAGCCCTGAGCGCGCTTTCCTTGACATGATTTATCTTTTCCCTGAATACTACTTCGACAACCTCGCTTCGATTGATTGGCACAAATGCGAGCAGTTGGCTCCTCTTTATCAAAACAAACAGCTGATCAAACGACTACGGGGATACCGGAACGACTATGCTCAATAGAGCCAAGCACCAGTTGATTATGGGCAGGACCTTGCAGGATATTTATTCGGATACCACCATCGCGCCACTGCTGGGCCTCAAGGGAGGCACTTGCGCCTACTTTTTCTACGGGCTGCCCCGTTTTTCGGTTGACCTGGATTTTGACCTTTTTTCCAGCCAGGCAGGGGACGTCGACCATGTGCGCGAAGTCATCGAGCGCATTGCTAATAAACATGCAACTGTCAAAGAGAGCCAGGTAAAACGCTACACGCTTTTCTGGTTGCTTTCCTATGGCGAGGCTGATCGCAATATCAAAATCGAAGTCAATACACGCCAACTGATACCAGACATCGATGAGCATTTCGAACTCAAGGAATATCTAGGCATCTCCATGCTGGTTGGGAAAAAGCCTTACCTTTTCGCCAGCAAACTTGCCGCCCTCACTACGCGTAATGCGGTCGTTATGCGTGATGTCTACGACATCTGGTACTTTGCCAAACAGCTTTGGGACATAGACGGTGAGGTGATCAAAATTAGAACGGGGAAAAGCGTCAAAGAGTATCTGGCCGAATGCATCCAGGTCATCAAAGCGATAAAGGACAATCAGATACTTCAAGGCATGGGAGAGTTCCTGGCAGAAGGGGATAAGGCTTGGGTTAGGGCCAAACTCCGTTCAGAGACAATCCTGCTTCTGAAAGCGTATACCTCGGCGCTCTAAGCCCGCTGAAGGTGTTCAGGAAAGCAGAGAACGAAAGTGCAAATAACAGAATTCCTTATTTGTACATTGGCCAGAAACTGCAAATAAGGAAGGCTTAAACTCCAATCTACAATTTGGCGATCTAAACCCATGAAAGCAACAAAGCTGGACGTAGCGAGTCATTGTTTTACGGGAGGGCGTCAGCAGCGTTTTCCAGACCACCTCTGTCCAGGTGGAACCCGGCGACGAAGCCCGCCTCTACCTGATCGTCGTGGTGAATCAGGATCAGCCCGAACTTGAAATCTTCTTCGTCGAACCAAAGGAGTAAGGGCAGAAGAGATTTCCCGTGCTGAAAAGCTACTGGCGGCTGCGAGCGACCAGCTTTCAGTCGCCAGCCTTTATTACAATCCCCTTCCCAAAGACTAGTTATCCTTGTGTAGTTTGCCTCACCAGTTGTGGCCACAAGGCGTCCACAGCCAACTCGCCGGAGCGAATACAGTCGGGTATACCAATCCCCCTATAGCCATTACCAGCCAGGGCCAAACCGGGGAATTTTTCCAGCTGGGCCGAAATTTTCGCCAATTTCTCGGGATGGCCAAGATTGTACTGCGGCATGGATTTTTCCCAGACAAAAACTTTTGAGATCAATGGGTCAGCATCAATGCCCAGGGTGTGATCTAATTCTTCCCTTGCCAGAGCCACAAGCAGATCCGTATCCCGCGGCATGGCATCTTCCTGGCCGGCTCGGCCAACGAAAACCCTAATTAGCGCATACCCATCTGGGGCGCGGTGAGGGAATTTGCTGGAAGTCCAGGTACAAGCAAGTGCGCGCCGCCCCTCACGGCGCGGGATGACATAACCATAACCATCCAGTTCCCGGCGCAGGTCAGATAGGCGGTAAGCAAGCGATATGGTCGCGGTCGAGGCGTAGGGAATATCCTTGAGGATTGCAGCCAGTCCAGGATCAAGCCTGGTAAGTAACGCGCCACTGGCATAAGCAGGGGTTGCCAGGATGACACAATCTGCTTGCAACGTTTCGCCCGTTTCAAGTTCCACGCCATAACCAAAGTTGCTCTTTAAAATATGGGCAACCGGGCTTTCCAGGCGAATGTTTGCATGGTTGCCTATTAGATAAGCCTGCAGCGCTTCGACGAGTTCGGCCAAACCCGTCTTCGGCGTGAGGAAGGCAGAACGTGACCCTTGAACGGATTTGCCAACGGAGTTTTTGCGCATTTCAAGCGCGCCGCGGGCCAGCGAACCGTATTTGAGCTCAAGCTCGCGCAAATATGGAAATGTGGAAGCAAGGCTGAGCGCATCACCGTCCCCGGCATAGATCCCAGACATCAGCGGCTCGATCAGATTTTCATACGCCTCACGTCCCAGCCGGCGGCTGACAAAAGCACCAAGGCTTTCATCGCCATCAGGCTGAACAGCAGGGAGCAGGAAGTCGAGGCCCATGCGCGCCTTGCCCAACCAGGAAAGCAGGCCTGTTCTGAGAATCGCATGAATATTGGTTGGGATCATCATGGCAAGCCCGTCAGGCAACAGCATCAGCCGATCGCGGTGCAGAACGTATGTGTTTTTCTTGTGCGGGTTGGTGCCGTGCAGTCGCTCTCCCAGGCCAAGTTCATTGCATAAAGCCACTCCCCACGGTTTGGTGGCCAGGAAAGTATCGGGGCCGCCCTCGATAATGAATTGCCCGTCGCCAAACACAACGCGGTCCGTAATAATTTTTCCACCCAAGCGTGAATCGGTCTCAATAAGGCTAACCTGTACCGGAATACCCCGTTCCCTTGTTTTTTTAATTGCGTTGTATGCAGCAGAAAGACCGGCGATGCCACCGCCAACGACGAGGATATGTTTTGCCTTCATCTCTGGACACTCATAGTTACAAATGCGGAGCCTTCCACTTTTGGATCATCTCCTCGAATGGTGGTTTGATTTTATTGGCATTGAATGGAAACCAGCCGATCTCGGCACGGATGGCTTGTTCTTTGAGTTCAGTTGAACCCCACACGAAGGTGGCGCCGATGGCCCCGAACACGACTGATAGCCAATCAACAGGAACGAAAAGCGAGACCCCGATGATTAGCACGCCAATCCCCAGCATATAAGGCCAGCATAAATACCCAAAGCGCCGCTCGCCCTGAATGACCAGAGGAAAACCAAGCCCAATAATGAGCAGGGTTGCAATGCCAACGATCAATCCGAATGCATTCATAGCCTTTTCAAGAATTAGTGACCTGTAATCAACTTAACGGCTTCTTCGGGGTCCACTCTCCGGCCGATTGGATCTCGATTGAGGATATTGAGGGTTGTGGCGCGCGAGCTGGGTTCGGCCAGCATGGCTGCATGCCGCGGGTTATCAGGATTGGCTGGTGCATGCCCTTTGCGGATGCGATGGGCCTGGCGCTTGATTTCAAAAGCATCCCAAAGCAGGGTGACACCCAGGATCCCAAAAACCGTGGCCAACGGCCGGTTGGGAATAGAGAGAGCGGCATATTCCAGGGCCAGCCCAAACGCTACCAGGATCGCCATTGGTTTCCACAGTGCCACGCTCATCGCTTCAATCTTACGGACGGAGACGTGCCCAATCCATATGCTCAAGAAGGCGCTCACAGCCGAGATCAAGCCAAGGGGATTAATTTCCATATTCCTGGGGCCAGGTTTTCATGCTCTGGCAGGCGGAGCGGCAAGAGGCGGGAACCAAAGGGCACGAGTCAAAAGATAAATTCTGACTCATGCTGCTCGCCATCTAGGAATTATTTCTGCTCACCAGTACGCAGGCAGGGTCGCTTTCCAGATAATCGCCTGTGATGCTATAGGCGCGTCCACGCTGACCACCGCACACCTCACGGTATTCGCATGTGCCGCATACCCCCTTATAGATATCCGGGTTTCGCAGATCAATAAAAATTTGGGATGTGCGATAGACGTCCACAACGTCTTGCTCGCGTACCATCCCCGCGGTGATTGGCAAAAATCCAGAAGGTTGAATTTCTCCGATATGCGAGACGAACAGGAAGCCGTTGCCATCATTCACGCCCTTGGTCGGGCGGTTCAGCCCGTCAGCAAATTGGAAACCCGCCCCTTGGAACGTGACGGGTTTGCCATCGCTCTGTGTTCGTTTCCGCTCAATAGCCACCCGGCGGTACATGGGGGCGGCGGTGGCCTTGATGTCGAAAGGCGCCATCTGGGCGAGATCGTAGAGCCAATTGAATACTTGCTCGTGCTGCTCGGCTGAAACCATCTGTTCAATCAAGGCACGTCCGGTAGGGACCAGAAAGAATACCGACCACTGCACCGCTCCAACTTCCTGAATGAATGGCACCATCTCATGCAAAGTGTCGATATTATGTTTGGCCACTGTTGTGTTAACTTGCACGCTCAGCCCCACATCATGCGCGCGATGGAGGGTGTCCATGGTGCGCTGCCATGAGCCTTCCACTTTACGAAAGTTGTCGTGGATTTCCGCGCGCGGTGCGTCTAGCGAAAGCGCAACCCGGCGGACCCCCGCTTGGAGAGCTTTTTCAAGTCGTTCCCGTGTGGGCAACGCTGTCGCCGTCGGGGTGAGCGAGCAGCGCAAGCCGCGCCCGGTTGCATAAGCGATCAACTCAAAAAGATCCGGGCGCATTAGCGGATCGCCGCCTGTGAAAATCAATATCGGATTATTGCCGAACGCGGCAAAGCGGTCTATCAATGCCTTTGCCTCTTCGGTGGATAGTTCGCGCGGGTCACGGCGAGGTTGTGCGTCTGCGCGGCAGTGTACACATGCATAGGCACACGCCCGAGTCACTTCCCAGGCAATGCTAAAGGGAGCCTGGTCAAAGTCGGCATGGATCATGCGTTCATTATGGTGGCTGCGTTCGGCGGCAGCACGTCCGGTCAAGTTAGGATTGAGTGCCATTTTTTTCCTCAGTTTCTTGAATTACTGCAACCAGGTCGCTGCCTGGAAGGACAAATAGGTCAAATAATCATGATAAATTGAACCCAGAACAACCGGAATAATAAACATGCTCAGCAGCAAATAGCGGTTACGCCAGTTTGTGCGCCAGAGGCGCTTAAGGTTGTAAAGGATCACGCCAAGGCTTAAAACCCCCGCCCAAATGTTGACCGCGGGTGAAAAAGTTCCACTAACACTGAAGAGCGGGAGCACGAACGGCACCACAATATATTGAAGAGTGCACCGCACCGCAGTTAGCAGCAAGGGCACACCAATAACCATAGTGCCGAAAGCCAAAACCGGGGGTGAACTGCTTTCATCGTTGGTTGCTTTAACCTGTTCCATGTGACCTCTTTCGTAAAAGCGCCTGTTGTTGATCAGCTTCTTATCTGCCGATGCGGGAAAATGAGCGTTCTGCAGCTGTTAGTGTTTTTTCGATGATTTCGTTCGAGTGGGCCAGCGATACAAAATTCGCCTCAAACTGTGAAGGAGGAAGGTAAACACCATTTTCCATCATCGCTAAAAAATATTTTGAAAAAAGATTCGTGTCGCAACTCCTGACAGAGTCCCAATCGGTAACATGCTCACCGGTGAAAAACACTGAAAACATCGTGCCAACTCTGGTTGTCCTTACATCGATCTGAGCTTGCTTGGCTGCCTTTTCGATCCCACTTGCTATCCTGTTGGCGCCGGCTTCCAGCTTGTCCCAGATTCCTTCTGTCTGCAAGACTCTGAGTGTGGCGATGCCTGCAGACATGGCCAGTGGATTTCCTGAAAGTGTTCCTGCCTGGTAGACAGATCCGCAGGGTGCGATCAATTCCATGATCTCTTGGCGCCCGCCATAGGCGCCAACGGGTAACCCCCCTCCAATTACCTTTCCCAGCGTAGTAAGGTCTGGGATGATTTTGTAAAGGGATTGTGCCCCGCCTGGATGAACACGGAATCCAGTCATAACCTCATCAAAAACCAGGAGGGCATTATGGCGCTCGGTAAGCTGGCGCAAGGCTGCCAGAAATTCATATGTAGGCGGTACTACGCCCATGTTTCCCGCCACTGGCTCGATAATCACCGCGGCGATCCCCACGGGAAATTGGCCAAACAAAGCTGCTACCGAATCCAGGTCGTTATATCGCGCCACAAGGGTGTCTCGTGTGGTTGATGCGGGTACGCCGGGGGAATCGGGGAGACCCAGGGTAGCCACGCCGGACCCGGCTTGTACCAGCAGCAAATCGGCGTGGCCGTGATAGCAACCTTCAAACTTGATAATCTTGTTTCGCCCAGTGTAAGCACGCGCCAGGCGAAGTGCGCTCATGGTGGCTTCCGTTCCCGAATTGACAAAGCGCATCATTTCCATGCTCGGCATAGCTTGTTGGATAAGCTCGGCTAATTCGATTTCCAAGGGGCTGGGCGCTCCAAAACTGGTCCCCCCCCGAATACTCTTTTCGAGAGCGGCCACTACCTCCGGGTGTGCGTGACCCAGAATAAGAGGCCCCCAGGAAAGCACGTAATCAATAAAGCGGTTGCCGTCCACGTCGAACAAATAGGCCCCCTCACCGCGCTCAATAAAAAGAGGCTTTCCCCCCACAGCACGGAAAGCGCGTACCGGAGAGTTTACTCCCCCAGGGAACAATTCCAGGGCACGCGTAAATAAGGTGTTCGATAGGTCAGTGTTCATAAATTCAGGCACGTTATTGTTATTAATGCTCACGGCTTGTCCATTCGTGGACCATTTCTACAACTGCTCGCACATTCTCAACCGGGGTGTCAGTGAGAATGCCATGCCCGAGATTAAAGATGTGGCCAAGGCGCCCTTTGGCTCGCTCAAGTACCTCTCGCACTTGTTTTTTTAGTTCAGTCAGCGGGGCAAAAAGAACTGCCGGATCCAGGTTACCCTGCACAGCACAATCAGGGCCGGGTAAAGCCCAGCCCTGCTCGAGGGGTACGCGCCAATCCAGGCCGATCACTGTGCCCCCCGCGGCTTTCATATCGGGCAGTAATGTGGCCGTGTTGGTTCCAAAATGGATGACGGGTACTCCGGAATTGGTTGCAGCCAACAGCACGCGTTGCGAATAAGGCAGCGCAAAGCGCCGATAATCCTGTGGGCTAAGCACTCCTGCCCAGGAATCAAAGAGCTGCACAGCCTGTGCACCCGCATCGATCTGAGCCAGTAAATAGTCACTGAGCGCGCTGGTTAATTTCTCCATCAAGGCATGCCAAGCCTTGGGCCGCGCATACATCATGCTCTTGGTTTGGCGGTAATCCTTGGATGGACCGCCCTCTACCATGTAACTGGCTACGGTGAAGGGAGCGCCAGCAAATCCTATCAATGGAACTGCTGTAGGGAGCTCTCGACGCAAAATTCGAATTGCCTCCATTACATATCCCAAATCGCTGCTCGCGTCGGGCTGTCGTAGGGCTTGCACATCTTGAAAGGAACGAACTGGATTGTTGATCTGCGGGCCCTCACCTTTGACAAATTCTAGTTTCAACCCCATGGGAATGAGGGGCAGCAAAATATCCGCAAAGAGTATGGCTGCGTCCACCCCGAGGGCGTTCACTGGCTGCATAGTGACTTCTGCGGCCAGCTCAGGACGCTGCACGATTTCGAGCAGGCTATATCTCTCTCGAACCGCGCGATATTCGCGCATGTAACGGCCGGCCTGGCGCATGAACCATACCGGTGTGGCGTCAACAGGCAAACGCTCGCAGGCGTGCAAAAACCGGGCGTTGGGTCCCTGCACAGAGCGAGAAACCTGGCTCATCGTTGCAACCACTGGGCCGCTTCTTTTGCGTGGTAGCTGATGATCAAATCCGCTCCGGCGCGCTTAATACTGGTGAGCGTTTCCAAAATAACGCGCTCTTCATCCAGCCAACCATTAGCTGCCGCGGCCTTAAGCATGGCGTATTCACCGCTCACGTTGTACGCGGCCAGGGGTATCTCTGGAAAAGCTTGGCGCACCTCGTGGATCACATCCAAATAAGGCAGGGCTGGTTTGACCATTAGAATGTCTGCCCCTTCGGCTGCATCTATTGCCGCCTCGCGCAGGGCTTCGCGTCTGTTTGCGGGGTCCATCTGATGGGATTTGCGATCACCGAAGCTGGGAGGGGATTCAGCCGCCTCTCGAAATGGGCCGTAAAAAGAGGAGGCATACTTTACAGCATAGGACAGGATAGGAGTATGCTCAAATTGTTCTGCGTCCAAGGCCGCGCGGATTGCGGCGACCATTCCATCGATCATGCCACTCGGGGCCACAATATCCGCACCAGCACGGGCATGCGAAACGGCTACCTTGCGGATAATTTCCAAGGTAGGTTCATTTAACACGTAATCGCTAGGTAAGTGGGGATGGTTATGTTCGCCTCGATTTAAAATGCCGCAATGCCCATGATCCGTGTATTCGCACAGACACACATCGGTCACCACAACCATATCTGGCACCGCGTCTTTTATAGTTCTAATGGCTTGCTGCACAACGCCATCCTCAGCAAAGGTTTCTAGGCCAATTGGGTCCTTTTTCTTCGGAATGCCGAACAGGAGCACCGCAGGAATACCCAGGGAAAAAAGTTCCTGGCACTCTTTTGCAGCCTTATCCGCAGACCATTGGTATATGCCTGGCATAGACCCAATTTCCTGCTGCACATTTTTGCCATGCCGAATAAAGATGGGGCAAATGAGATCGTCGCTGGAAAGGGGCGTCTCGCGCAACATGCGCCGCAAGGTCGGTGTAAGACGCAGCCGGCGTGTTCGTGCAAGGGGGTAGGTAAATTGAGGCGTTGGGGTCAATTAGTTCCGACTTTCTTCCCGGCGTAAAAGCGACAAAGCGAATCAACCATGCCTTCCAGGGTATGAATTTCAGCCACCATATCGATGGGCAGCTCATAGTCTCGTGCAGTGCTTGCCGTCACTGGGCCAATGTAGGCGTAGGTGGGTGAGCCGGGGAGGTTGCCGGGGTCCAAATGCGCCGCTTCTATCATGGACACAAAATTGCGTATGGTGGACGAGCTGGTAAAAGTAAGCGTGTCCACCCCGTGACGAATTTGCTGCAAACCCTCCTCGGCCGCAGAGGCGGGCACAGTGCGGTAAACCTCCAGGTCGGTCACCTGGCCGCCGGAAGCGCGAATGCCCTCAGGCAGGTCCGCGCTGGCCAGATCCCCACGAGCTAGCAGCACACTCTTGCCTGCCAGGCTTCCTAATCCAGGCAGGATCGCTTTGGCTACAAATTCCTCAGGGACGAAATCAACCCTCCAGCCAAGCTGCAGCATGGCCTTGGCTGTCTTAGACCCTACCGCCGCCAGCTTTAGCGCGGGGGTCATCGAACCGCGTGGTATATGGCTGCTGAGTACCTTCACCGCATTGACGCTCGTCAAAATAAGCCAATCGAAACTGTGTAACTTCTTTAGACTGGATCGCAGAAGCTGTGTTTCCCTGGTCGGCCTGATTTCAATGGTCGGGAAAGGGACCGGGATGGCGCCCTGAGCCTCAAGCAAGCTGGCAAAAGCAGGAAAGTCTACGCGCGGTCTGGTCACAACCACCCGTTTGCCATGCAATTCAGGCATTGAGCACTTCCTCCGCGCCTTGCGCCATGGCTTCGCGTGCCAGGTTTGTTCCCAGGCTTAAGGGATGAGCGTTCCTCCCGGAGACTCGAATCTGTCGTCGCCCATCGAGTGAAATTACGGTGCCTTGCATTTCGATCTGCTCCTCCATCACAGAAGCATAAGCTCCCACTGGCAGAGAGCAACCGCCACCCAGCGCCTCCAGAAAAGCACGCTCCGCGCTCACCGCGCGGCGAGTCTCAACATGGTCTATTACTGCTAGATAGTTCAATACGTCCTCATCGTCGCTACGGCACTGCACCGCCAGGGCGCCTTGCCCAGGCGCGGGAAGCATAATTTCAAATGTCAGTTCCTCAGCGATGTGCTCCTCCATCTCCAGCCGCGTCACACCGGCGGTAGCCAAAACAATGGCATCGTAATCCCCGGCGAGCAATTTGCGAATGCGCGTATCTACGTTGCCGCGCAGTGGTTTTACCTGCAGGTCGGATCGGTAGGCAAGCAATTGCGCCTGACGACGCAGGCTTGAGGTGCCCACCCTGGAGCCACCAGGTAATTCAGCCAGGCTTAGGCCTTTAGGGTTGAGCAGCACGTCGGAAGCCGGGCCGCGGCGGGGAATGGCTCCGATCTTCAGTCCGGGGCTTTCCTCTATTGGAAGATCTTTTAACGAGTGCACTACGGCGTCGAATTCACCCTCATGCAGAGCATGCTCCAGCTCGGCGGTGAACAGGCCTTTGCCACCTATCTCCGCCAAAGGTTGATCGAGCAAAACATCACCGCGCGTGTTCATAACGATCTGTTCGCACTGCAAGTTAGGCCAATGGGATTGCAACGTCTGGATAACCGTTGAGGTTTGCCAGCGGGCTAGTTTTGAAGGGCGGGTGGCAAAGCGCAGTGTTGTCATCTCTGCGGCTTATTCCTGGTCCAATCCAAAAAGCTGGCGAGCCACGTCTGCATAATGAGCGCTATTCTCCTCTGTGGTTCGCTGGCGCAAGCGCGCCGTAGGGTTATGTAGCAGCTTTCTCACTATAGACCGCGTAAGCGCACCAATTTGCTCTTGTTGTTCTGCTGTGAGGTTGTGCAGGCGCCGCAGGGTTTTTTGCAGCTCTTCGTCGCGAATACTTTCGGCTTGCAGGCGCAGACCGCGAATCACAGGAACCATGACATCAAGGTCGATTGAAAAAGCAATGAAATCCCGAGCTTCCTCATCCACAATTTGCCGCGCCCGAGGAAGCTCTTTGCTGCGCGCCGATTGCAACACTTCCACCTCCCGCTGTAAATCGTCCATATCATGCAGGAAGACGTTTTTCACCCGGCCGGCATCTGGATGCACATCGCGGGGCACCGCAATATCCAGGATCACCAGCGGCCTTTGTGGGCGGATCGCCATGACCTGTTCAATCATCTTTTCCTCAATCAAAATATCTTGGGATGAAGATGAACACAGCAGCACGTCGGCTTCAACAAGGTATTTGGCTACCTGGTCAAGTGTGCCCGCGCGCCCATTCCAACGCTGAGCCAACTTTGCCGCGCTGCGCAGCGTGCGGCTGGCTACGCTGAATTGCTTTACGCCGTGTTTGCGAAAGGCTTCCACTGCCAACTCGGCCATTTCGCCGGCGCCGACCAGCAGCACGTGTGCCTGGTCCAGAGGCTTAGCCTGGCGGCTGGCCAGCTTAACCGCCAGAGAAGGAACCGAGGTGGACAATCGGCTTAATCCGGTTTCACTTTGCACCCGTTTGGCGCTGAAGATGGCTGCCTGGAATAGCTTGGATAGACGCGGCCCGACGGTTTGCTGGGCACGAGCAAATTCGTAGGCCCTTGAGACCTGCCCTAGGATTTGCGCTTCTCCGATCACCAGCGAGTCTAAACCAGCCGCCACACGGAACAAATGGCCCACCGCTTCTTTGTCTTTCAAACTGCTACTGTGGTCTTTTAACTCTTGCCACCTGACGCCGCTGGCTGCAGCTAAAGCCTCAAGCATTTGGTTAAAGTCACTGTGTGCAGAAGTAAAGTAGACTTCCACTCGGTTGCATGTGGAGAGCACTGCGATCTCGTCCACCTTGCCCGTGGATACCTGTTCGCTTAGAAAGACTTGAAGCGCCTTTTCCCCCATGGCAAGCTTTTCGCGCAATGCCAGCGGCGCGCTGTAATGGCTAAAGCTAAGACACAGCAGGCTCATTCCGTCCATGGTTTATTCAGCGACAAATGCTCTTGCACCACATCAGCCAATGCGGCCACAAAAGTGGGGGAATCGTTCAGAGACGGGGTCCGCTCAAGGCGGGCGCCATGGTGTTCAGCGATCTGGCGAGCTCTGATGTCAATGTCGTAAAGCACTTCCACATGATCACAGACAAATCCAATTGGTACCACTAGTATGTTTTTTTCGCCCTTGTTGGCGAGTTCGACAACCACATCTTCAATTTGCGGTCCGAGCCATGGGATCGCGTTTTCACCCGCGCTCTGGTAGCAAAACTGCCATTGCTCAGCCCGCAGTTTCAGCCGCTCGGCCAGCAATCGCGCGGTTTCATTGAGTTGCTCGTCGTATGGATCGCCCATTTCCAGAATTTGCGTGGGCAAGCTGTGGGCGGTAAAGACGATATAAGGAACGGAGTCGCCGAACTTGTCCAGGCCGATCTCAATTTTTTCTAAAATGGCGGAAAGTAAAGCAGGATGCTTGTGCCAGCTTTGGATACGTATGAAATCTATTGTTTGTCCATCCAATGCTTCGTCCAGCATTTGATAATATTTTCCAGTACTCAAACGAGAAGAATGCGGAGCCATTACCACCGCCACTGCCTTCTGAATATCGGCTGCAGCCATTTGATTAATTGCACTATGGATACGAGGCTGCCAGTGGCGCATCCCTACAAATGCTTTAAAGGGTTTGTTCTCGCCGTTGGCCAAGCGTTTATTCAACTCATCTTCCAAAGCCCTTGCCTGCTGGCTGGTTCTCTCCAAAAGAGGAGATTTACCTCCGATCATCTTATAGCGTCTGCCAATTTCTTCTATCAGCTCCGCTGAAGGCGCGCGGCCTCCACGTACATCCATAAGATAAGCCTCCATCTGGCTGAGGTCTTCCGGGCTGCCATAGGCCATGAGCAGTAAGCCGATGGTTTCTGGATTGGCGGCCATCATCAAATCGTCTCGATATCCGCCCGCCGCTCCCATAATGCCAGGGTGTCTTCCGGCTTATGGTGAATGGCAGTGAAAAGCGGGGCGTCTAGCTTGGTATAACGGCGAGCTTCTGTATCGCGTAGCCCATATACCAGATCGGAGAACTGGGCCAGATCGCTGCTCTCGTAGACCACCACAAACTCCTGGTCCTGCAAGCCAAAGGAATAGAGTAGCAGCTGTTTGATCTCGGGATATTCCTTTCCAATACGGATGTGCTCATTCATCATCCCCTGACGGGCCTCACGGCTCATCAAATTCCTTTCGCCGGTTTTGGCAAAAGGGTAGATCGTTAAATAAGTTTTGCGGGACCTGGCGAAAGGGTCGATTTCTTGCGTGGAACGAGTCTTGGTGTATTGGGAGGGTTTAGTCAGGCCCCACAGCGTGTGCACCGGTTCAACTAGCTCGCGGAAAGGGTTGGTAGCCTGGGCAAAGCGAGTAAAAAATTGATGGCAGGCGGCCGCATGCTCAGCTTCTATTGCGCTCCACACGAGGAAGTCCGCCGCGTTTGAGGCGGGATAGATTTGGTAAACATCCAGGTGGTCTGCCACACCTCTCAAATCTATTAGGTACTGGCCATGCATCTGCTTCCGTTTGTCATTGTCCAGCTGGTGGTAAGCCGTACAGAAACGGAAAAAAGCAAAGTGATTTAATGTTCGCGGAGTTTGCTCAGGCATTGTTTCCTTTAACCGTGCTCATCGGATTTTGCTAATTGTCAATATGGTACGAGTGAATTCACCCTGAGTAAATGTACTTTTATATAGCTTTGCCATTTTGAATAAACAGGGGTTTTTTAGAAAATTGCCGCTTCCTCAATTACCGATCACGCAGGCAGATTAGAGCAGGTCTATTTGAAGGTTTTGCTAATTCATTCAAACCTATGCAAACTTACATTGCGAAGCAAGGACGCCTTTGCTAGAGTTAGGCATTATTAACCGCACTCGTAAAATGCGCCTAATAGCAGAGGTATTTGGAAACAAAGGCATCGTCTTATGCGGTCTATTTATGGCAATCCGGGCAAGCTTTCAGCATAATTGAGGCTGGGCTGCCAACGCAGCAGACTGACGCTCCCTGTCAAGCATAGGAAAGGGAACATACGTGGCCGACTGGTTAACCCTTAGTGCCGTGGCAAAGATACTTGGTGTCCACCCTGGCACGGTCCGCAAATGGGCCGATAAAGGTCATCTGCCTTCTCATCGTACTCAAGGGGGCCATCGGCGTTTTCGCCAGCAGGACATAGATTTGTGGGTGACATCGCAGCGGAACTTTGCCAAGGAAGGCCCAACCTCCGTAGTGCGTAGCGCTTTGATCCATACCCGCCTGCTGATCAGCGAGGGAAGCCTGGAAACCGAGAAGTGGTACGCGAAATTGGATGGACCCGCCCGCGAGGAATTTCGTCACAGCGGCCGCAAGCTTATGCAAAGCCTCATGAAATTTATTGCATCCAACGAAAAAGAGGGGCAGGCAGAAGCCCATGCGGCAGGCTATGAATACGGCATGTTAGGCCGCCGACACGGTTTAAACTCGCTTGAAGCCACACAGGCTTATTTGTTTTTTCGAAGCGCGTTGCACGAAGCCTTGCTTGCGGTTTACGAAACAGCAGCCATTCATTCAGTACAGGCCTGGAAAGAAATGACTCAAAAGATAGAGGCTTTTACAAACCAGGTGCTTATCTCATTGCTGGAAACATATCAAATTACCAAAAACAAGACAAAAAAATGATCTGGGGTTTTATTCCCAGGAAGGATGGTTACCTTGCCCTCGGCTTCAGCAACTGAGCTTTGTGGCCGGATTTGATGTCGAGCTAGGCTATTTCCCGCTCTCCGAATTGCAGTCGGTGCGCAGCCCGCTGGGGTTGCCGGTGGAGCGGGACATCCATTTTGAGCCAAAATCGCTCAAGGAATTGATGCAGCAGCACGGAAAGACACCTTGGGATTAGAGGCAGAATCCCGCTCGACAAGCGTCGGGTGCCCCCCTCACCTGGCGTTTGTCATTTAAGGGCGAAACGAGAACTGGAATCGGTACTGGATCATGTTTCCAGTTCCAAATAAGCTGTCAACGGGAAGAATTACTTCACGTTTGAGGAGCAGTTTTATCGGCGGAATAACGGCGGTTTATTGGCGGTTTCTTAGTGCAAATAGGCCGGTTGTGTTATTTGCACTTATAGCCTAAAATGCAAATAGTGGATTTCCTTATTTGCACTTTCTTTTCCGCTCAGAAAACAATGAAAACCACAGATTTTTCCAAACAAGCCCCTGGCAAAGTAGTAAAGACCCTGAAGGGATATTGGGCTTTTGTCCCCGAACCTCTGCCGCCTGACGTAGTGTGGTCAACAAAGCTGATGGCAAAGCTCTCAAAGGCAGATCGCAGCCTAGCCCGCCTAGCAGAGGTAGGCAATGCCTTTCCAGCCCCCTACGTGGTCGCTAGGCCGTTTATACGCAAAGAGGCAGTACTGTCCTCCCAAATTGAAGGAACCAATACCTCCTTTCAAGAACTTTTGACGTATGAGGCCGGACAATTGAGTTTGTTCGGCGATGTCGAGCAAGCGAAAGAAGTTCACAATTACGTTCGTGCCTTAGATTATGGTCTTACCCGGCTAAAAAAGTTGCCGGTGAGTGTTCGTCTGATACGTGAAATCCACGGGATTGTGATGAAGGGTGTACGAGGCGAACTCATGACGCCTGGGGAGGTTCGTCGTAGTCAGAATTGGATCGGTAGACCAGGTGCCACTATAGAGACCGCGCGCTTTGTGCCGCCACCGGTCGACGAAATGCACGATGGCCTTAAAGCCCTGGAAGAATTCATTCACAATGAAAATTCAGATTTGCCGCCGCTGATTCGTCTTGGCCTCATACATTACCAATTCGAAGCCATTCACCCATTCCTGGATGGCAACGGCAGGGTGGGGAGGTTGCTAATCACTTTTCTTTTGGTTGCGTGGGAGCTTCTCTCACAACCCTTGCTTTATCTTAGTAATTATTTCGAAGCCAATCGCAACGAGTACTACGACCGGCTATTGGCTGTTAGCCAAAAAGGGGAGTGGGAAGAATGGCTTGCCTTCTTTCTAGATGGCGTACATAGCCAAGCAGAGGATGCAAGTCGCCGTATTTACAAACTGCAACAGCTTCGTTTGGCTTTCCGTAAGAAGTTAGCATCGGAAAGAAATAGTGAGAGGTTGGAAGCCGTGGTTGACTACCTGATAAGCTCACCGATCACCTCTATTTCTGGTGCCCAAGATGGACTAAAGCTCGGAAGCTATCGTACAGCCCAGAGATATATTGAAAAATTGCAAGAGCTGGGTTTGGTGCGTGAAGTAACTGGAAAAGGCAGAGATCGGATTTACTTAGCTGACGAAATATTGAAGGCATTAGAAGGGCGTGTCTGAAATTGCCTCGAATGGACAGAAACCAATTATGAACATAGAATCAGGTATGGAATTTTAGGAGGATAACTCAGTGCCGAATACAGATACACGCTTCTTTACAAATGAGCCGGGCAAATCATTGCTCGATCGCTTTAAGAAGACTCTAAAAGATGTCCAATATTTTGACGCACTAGTAGGCTATTTTCAAACATCAGGCTTTCACCAACTGTATGAAGATTTTGAGCAAATTGAGAAAATTCGAATTCTTGTTGGCTTGGGAATCGATAAGCAAGCATTCGAGATCATCGAAGAAGCTAAAGGGCAGATGACCTTGAGTTTCACGCACAAAGAAACGCGTGAATTGTTTTCCGATACCGTGGTGGATGAAATTGAGCAGACGCATGATACCTACAACATCGAAGTTGGTATTCAGAAATTTATTGAATTTTTAGTTTCTGGAAAAATTCAAGTCAAAGCCCATCCTAGCCACAATATTCACGCTAAGGTCTATATAAGCCGCTTTCGACAAGAAGACAGAGATTTTGGGCGAGTAATTACGGGGTCGAGTAATTTCTCTTACTCAGGACTTGTTGGGCAGCACGAGTTCAATGTGGAACTAAAGGACAAACCTGATGTTCAATTCGCTTTGGATAAATTTGAAGGACTTTGGAATGAGGCGATTGATGTTACCGAAGATTACATAACATCAGTAAGAACGCGCACCTGGCTGAACGATGAGTTATCCCCTTACAACCTATTTCTAAAGACCCTCTATGAGTATTTCAAAGAAGATATTAATTTAGATCAGGCTTTTGCAGAAGATTTACCTGAAGGGTTCCTGCAATTAGAGTATCAAAAACAGGCTACTCTAGCTGCTTATAAAATCCTTCAGGCTTACAACGGTGTTTTTCTTTCTGATGTTGTCGGTCTAGGAAAGACTTATATCTCGGCACTACTCGCCCGACAGTTGGACGGAGGAAAGCTAATTTTGTGCCCGCCGCCGCTCAAAGAGTATTGGGAAGAAACCTTCAGAGATTTTGGCGTTAGAAAATTTAAGGTCGAGTCAATCGGCAAGATTGATCAAATAGTTGACATGGATTTGGATAAGTACCCATACATCTTTGTTGATGAGGCTCATCGCTTCCGGAATGAAAAAACTCAAACTTATGCTCAGCTTGCCGAAGTCTGCGCTGGCAAAAAAGTGGTGCTGGTAACAGCAACACCGTTCAATAATTCAATTGATGACCTTCTTAGTCAGCTAAAATTATTCCAGGTGCCAAAAAAGAGTCTGATACCTGGTGTGTCAGACCTCGACCGATATTTCAAGAAATGCAAGCGTCGCCTGGAAGACCACGAAAGGGGGAGTGAAGAATATTTAGCCGAGTTAGAGCAAATCTCTTCTGAAATTCGTGAAGATATTTTGAAGTATGTCATGGTCAGACGGGTTCGTAATGAAATTGTGAAGTATTTTCAAAAAGACATTACCCAGCAGGGCTTGTTTTTCCCCGAAATTGTGGCACCACATAGTCTCACGTACGCTCTGGGTGAAGACCTTGAAGGTGTTTTTGATCAGACCGTAGAAGCGCTCAAAGGCTTCATGTACGCCTGGAAAGCAGCCGGCCTGGTGAGCTATTGGCACAGGACACCTTCTACGTGGGCCA
>JBBDXQ010000079.1:0-18364 GCA_040902265.1 Anaerolineales bacterium | reverse complement strand
TCATGATCCTGTTATACAGGGGAGGTGTTAAGCTTACCCCCGCGGAATAATTGAGGATGTTAGTCATAGCCGTTTACTGTGATCTGTCAACTTTTCCACTAATTTACTGCTTCATCAATTGCTCTACGCGCGATTCGCCCACGCTGTAATACTTGGCGTCGGGGTGGTGCAGGATGATGGCCGCCGTGGATTGCTCAGGGATCAACTGGTACGCTTCGGTGAGCTGCATGCCCAGTTCTTTTTCAACCGCCAATAACTCGAACACTTTGCTGTGGTCTTGTAGGTCCGGAATGGCCGGGTAGCCCCAGGAATAGCGTTTGCCCTGCTTGGGTTCCAGGCCAAGTTCGCGGCGGATGTGGCGGTGCAGATATTCCGCAGTGGCTTCGGCGGTTTGTACCGCCAGCCCGTGCGAGAAGTACGCTTCGGTGTAATCGTTCGCCGACTGCAAACCCTCAAACTGTTCGCTAGCCGCCGCTCCCACGGTAACCACCTGCAGGGCGACTACATCCATGACCCCGCTCTCCACTGGAGCGAAATAATCAGACAGGCACAGCAGCTCGCCGCTCGGCTGGCGCGGGAAATCGAATTGGGTGATCTGTTTGGGCTGGCCATTGCCCACTGTGTTCGGGTCGTAGACCAGCAGGCTTTCACCCTGTGCTTGCACCGGCCAGTATCCATACACGCCTTGCGGTCTCAGCCAGCCAGCGCCCTTGGCGTCCTTCTGCATGCGCAGCAGCCGCGCCTCGAAATCATTCTTGATTTGCGCCCATTCTTCACCTTGTTTGTTCTTGGCGCCCCACGACAAGCGGAAAAGCTCGTTCTTATACAAACATTCGAACACCAGGTCCAATGGCATATCTTTCACCACGCGCACGCCCCATCTTTCCGGTGTGGGAATGTGCCGCGCCGGGCCAACGGCCGAGCGCCCGGTGACCGCCGCGCTGCTGCGCGGCTTGGTCTCGCGCACGATCTCTTTGCCCGCTTTGGCGAACAGCTCCTCAAAGAGCGCCGCGCGCTTGGGCTCATCGATCAGCCGGTCCATGGTTTCCAGGCCCTCGAAAGCGTCCTGGCAGTAAAAGACCCCTGGCTGGTAGGGCGGGCCGTCTTCGGTGTACAGGATGCGCCAGCCGAAGCGGCGGTTGATGGCCGCCCCGCCGATCAATACCGGGAAATCCAACCCGCGGCGTTGCAGCTCGTTGACGATCAGTGGCATCTGCTTGCTGGTGCTCACCAGCAGCGCGCTCAGCCCGATGGCCGTGGCGTTCACTTCCTGCGCCTTGCTGATGATCGTCTCGGCGGGCACTTGCTTACCCAGGTCGAACACTTCATACCCGTTGTTCACCAGGATAGTCTTCACCAGGTTCTTGCCAATGTCATGCACATCGCCGTACACGGTGGCCAGCACGACTTTGCCCTTGCTTACCCCTTCCACTTTTTCAAGGTAATTTTCCAGGTGGGCGACGGTTTTTTTCATCGTCTCCGCGGATTGCAGCACGAACGGCAGGATCAGTTCGCCGGCCCCAAATTTGTCACCGACTTCTTTCATCGCCGGCAGCAGGGTGTTGTTGAGCAAATGCACCGCCGCTTCATGCTTGCTGGGGAACGCATTGCGGTTGATCACCTCGTCGATGGCGGCTTCTACGCCTTCTTTGTGGCGGTGCAGGATGCTCCAGTGCAGGCGCTGTTCGGAGGTCATACCTTCGGTCGGGTCTGCCCCGCCGGCTTCCTCTTCGGGAGTACGACCCTGATAGAACTGGATCACTCGTTGCAAGCCATCCGCGCGCTTGTTGAAGATCAGGTCTTCCATCAGCTCGCGTTCTTCCTGCGGGATCTCGGCGTAGGGCTTCACTTTACTGGCGTGCACGATGGCCATATCCAACCCGGCTTCCACGCAGAAGTGCAGCATCATGCTGTTCAGCGTGTTGCGCGCCTGCGGGCTGAGGCCGAAGCTCACATTGCTCACCCCTAATGAGGTGAACACGCCGGGCAACTGTTCTTTTATTTCGCGGATGGCGTTGATCGTCTCCACTGCACTGTTGTTGAATTCCACGTCGCCGGTGCTGAGCGGGAAGGTGAGCACATCGAACACCAGGTCTTCCGGACGGAATCCGAATTCGTTCACCGCGATATCGTGGATGCGCCTGGCGATCTCCAATTTGCGCTCGGCTGTTTTGGCCATGCCAGCTTCGTCGATCGTCAGGCACAGCACCGCCGCGTTATGCTCGCGCGCCATGCGCAAGACGCGGTCCATCTTAAGGCGGCCGGCTTCCAAATGCGTCGAATTCAGTAAGCAACGCCCTGGCGCCAGCTTGAGCGCAGCTTCCATCACATCCGGTTCGGTGGAGTCGATCACCAGCGGCGCTTCAATGCCCATGGCCAGTTTCTTGACCACCTTGGTCATCAAATAAGCTTCGTCGGGCCGCTCGGTGAGCGCCACGCTGACGTCCAACGCATGAGCGCCGCCGCCAATTTGCTCGCGGGCCATCTCCAGGATGGCGTCGAAGTCTTCGTTCATCAGCAGGCGCTTGAACTGGCGGCTGCCGGTGGCGTTCAGCCGCTCACCGATCAGCAGCGGTGGCGGCACCTGCTGCATGGCGATAGCCTGGATGGAGGAAGACAGGCGCGCCTCGTCCGTCGCGGGGCGCGGCGGGTGTGGCTGGTTATGGATCTTTTCGACCAACAGCTTCAAATGTTCAGGTGTGGTGCCGCAGCAGCCGCCCACGATACTGATCTTGTTCTTCGTCACGAACTCGACCATGGCTTCGGCGTAAGGTTTCGGCTCCAGCGGGTAGACGGCTTCGCCGTCTACATTAAGCGGCAGGCCGGCATTGGGGATGGCCGATACCGGCAGCCGGGCATGCTCGCCCAGGAACGCGATCGGCTGGCGCATATGCTCCGGGCCGGTGGAGCAGTTCAGGCCGATGATGTCAATGGGCATGCCCTCCAGGATGGTCAGCGCCGCAGCGATGTCAGTGCCCAACAGCATGCGCCCAGTGGTGTCCAGCGTCACCTGACACTGGATGGGCAATACCTCGCCGGTCTCCTCGAAGGCTTTTTGGATACCGTTGATCACTGCTTTCACTTCCAGGATATCCTGGGAGGTCTCGATCAGCAGCACGTCCACCCCACCCTGGATCAGGCCAACCGCCTGCTCCCGGAAGAGGTCCACCAACTCGTCGTAGCTGATATCGGACAGGGTGGGGTCGTCTGCGCTGGGCAGCTTACCGCTGGGCCCCATGGAGCCGGCTACAAAACGCGGCTGCTCAGGGGTGCTGAACTCGTCAGCCAGCTTGCGCGCCAGCTCAGCGGCGGTCTTGTTGATCTCAATGGTACGTTCGCCCAACCCGTATTCGCCCAGGGTCAGGCGGTTACTGCGGAAGGTGTTGGTCTCAATGACGTCCACGCCCACTTCCAGGAAGGAGCGATGCACAGAAGCCGGCGCTTCGGGATAGGTGAGGTTGAGGTAGTCGGGGCAGCCGTTGTACTTCTCGCCACCGTAATGCTCGGCAGTGAGGTTCAAGGACTGCAAACTGGTGCCCATGGCGCCATCGTAGACCAGCACGCGTTGAGCTAAGGCGTCAAGAAAAGCGTGGCGGGTGTAGGTTCGGTTTTTAGTCATCTATTCTTTCAATTCCGTCCAACGTCCCAAGTCCAATGTCAGCAAATCTTGACCCGGGACGTTGGTCCTCGGGACTAGATTAAAGCAAATCGCCTCTCTGCAAGAGGCGATTATTAAAAACAAGTCTCTCGCCTCATCTCCCAGAACATTCTGCCGGAATTGGCACCTTCCGCATGTCTGCGGCGGTTGCCGAGGTTTCAAAGGGCCGGTCCCTCCACCTCTCTGGATGAGTTGCGCAGCCGAGGCTGCGCTCATGTAATGTCAGGCGAGTATAACGCCTGGTCTTCATAACGTCAATGAATGTTTAAAATTGGCCTGAGCGTGGGCCGTACACCGCTTGCCGCCGGCTGGCCGCCGCTTCAGTTGGTAATCTCGGTCGGGTCATCAGCTAAAATTCGGGCGAAGTAGTCATAACCTGTTTGTAAGCCTTTATATTCGCTCACTGCCCACCAGTCCTGGCTGGTGTTTGAGACGTTATTGGTGCCGACATCGCCTAAGTTCAAACTGCCGCTTTGGTAGCTGACCACCCCGACGGTGCTGCTGCTGTCAGCTTTGATTAAATAGGGCGAGCAAGCGCCGGTGCAAGTGGCGGGAATTTTTGACCTCACCCCGCCGCCGTTGGCATGTAAACTGCCGCCGGTCACCTGAAACCAGGCTTCCCGGACATTGCTGACAAAATAATCGAGCCCCGATTTGGGCGAGGTGGTCGAGTACTGGCAGTTAGTCGGACAGGTACAGATCCAGTTGTTGGGATCGCCGAGGTTAAGTACGGCCACGTTGCCGGCGCCGGTAGGTGTAGTCACCGAGTAGCTGCCGGAGGTGGCCACATTGCCGGAGTTAGACCCGACAGTCACGGTTGAGCCGGTTCCGGGCCTTACACCCGTCGCCCCTGCCAGCTGGCAGACGCCACCGACCAACACAGCCGCTTGATTGGGGTCATTCTTAACCGTGCCGGTAATATTTCCCAACGGGGTGTAAGTAAAACTCCAGGTGTCTGACTGTTTTGTTTTAGTGCCGTTTGTGGCCACCACATACCAGCGGTTTATACCGTTAGCTACGCCGTTCCAGGTAAAGGTTCTTACCGTGTTACCAACAGTCCCGATCTGCTGCCAAGCACCAGTACCTTTTTTACCGTAAATCAAAATTTTGTTATCATTGGTCGGGCACCCCGTCCCCCAGCCGCCAAAAGAATTCCATTGAAGCGTCGGTATGCTATTAATGGTTGAGCCGTTGGTCGGATAAACTAAAAGAGGTGTTCCCGGATCGGTGGAAGTGCAGTTACAACAAGCCTCCTATCTGCGTTCGTTAGTATCTCTATCCCTGGTACAACTCGTAGTTTGGGAATTTGGTTGCCCTGGCATCCAAGATCTACAACTCCCACCAAGATCTATTACGCTGGAAACACTTGTTCCGTTGCAACTGGGAGAGGGCTCTTCCTCACAATCCTCTACCCAACACCCCGGTTGGCCGTTACCCTTGGTACAAGCCGAACCATAGATGCCGGTATTGCAATCTTCCGGTTGCCTCGGTCCGGCGCATTTTAAATCACAGCCCCCACCCCCTCCTCCCCCGCCCCCGCCGCCGCAGACATTACCTTCTACTAGACATTCGTATTGGTGCTTAGCATTTCCAGTTGGGGAATTACAGGTACCTGACTGAGAGTTGTAAACTGCAGTTCCTTCATAGTAGGAAAAATTATATCTAGAACTATAAGTACAAGAACCTGCAGGAAACTGATTCTGGCTATAACAACCAGTACCTATTGCATAATACGTACAATTAAAGTGATGGCAGATAGACGTATACCAGCTGGATGGGGAACAATCTATTATTTGAGCTAATACTTTCCTAGCGCTAAAAAAAGAAAACATACCAAAAAAAAGTAGTAAATAGGTTAAAAAAACAGTTGAATCCGAAATCTTTTTAATCATAAGCTACTTTGTAATTCTGTTTTAAATTTAACAAGGTCACAATTTCCTCCAATCACAGAACAATACTGGTTTAAACAAGACGCTCTCAACACATCATTAACTTCTGCCTGCGCATAAACATTGATTCCCCTCGTCACAGTTTCTTCGCTTATCCGCTGATTTTGAGGGTCAGTCTTTGCTGAAACCAAATTTGATAACTCTTCGGAGCACTGAATTGCTACGATATGATTATTATCATAAATCGGGGCATTAGGCGGCCAAGAAATGTAAAGCATAAAAGCCAAGTTACCATCCTCGTCTCCTGTTTTCTTCCAAATCGTCCCGGTAATCCTATCTTGAGTGTAATCAAATGGTTGAACAGATAAATCTTTAGATTAGAAAAACTTTGTTCCGTTCGTGTCGTTTCTTCTATAGTTTCTTTTTCTTTTTTTAAAGTAAAAAATAAATAGCCAACTGTTCCGACCAGAATAAAAATACCAATTATCAAAATTGCCAACCACTTTATGGACATTAATTAAATATACAAACTATTAGGAGGCTTTGTAAATAAGAAGATTATTTACCGATGCCTACTATAGAGGATCCTGAAAACTCAAAGTGATTAAGCATGTCTTCATGGAATTTGTTTGCATTAATGTTGCTGAAAATATTGATGGCTGCATCTCTGAATTCAAGTATTTTCTCGTTAATAAATACCGCTACTTGATTACCTTCTGATCTTAATCTTTCAATATTTTTTTCTAAATTCTCTCTATCATAGGCTGGCCGAAGGAAAAATACTTCTCCTACTTCAAGCTGAGAATATTTAAATCCGTTACCAATCCCTCTTAATCCGGACTGTCCCTCTGTGTAAATCCTACTAGGGTAAACCATAAGACTGGGGGTTGCCGTTGCGGCTTGACCTTGGAAGATAAACATTGTAAATGCGAGACCCTGTTCATTAAGAGAAACCGCCGCTTGTGTGTACTCCACTTCATTTTCAACAAAAGTTTCACCGCTTTTTACTAGAAAACAATTAAAAATTTTAAATTGGCCAGCGGTGTCAGGATCGCAACCAAGATAAAGAGGGGTTCCATCAGAATTCACTAATGGTTTTTTGACATCAACGTATTGGATTGGTGTTTGCTCCCAGTCGCCGGCTTCATTTTCAAGGGCGATGGGCCACTCGCCGTCAACTAGAATCGCGCTTCTGTCAACGCCGTCAATGTTTAACGTGCCAAGAGTTACCTCAACATCTTTGCCAACGATAACGTCTTCAGGTGAGTCGTAAATCCACTGGTCACCGACTTTTTCTAAACTGCCCCAGTCAGCACCCAAGCTTTCGGCGGCTTGAAGCATCGGGTCGGGAATTTCTGTCGGTGTGGCGGTTTCCGTGGCGGTTGGCTGGGCAGTCGGACTCGATTCAACAAATACTGTGGGGCTGGCTTCAATAGAGCTGGAGGAACAACTGGTCAAAGCCACGCCTAAGCCAAAAACTGCCAGCATCCGCAAAGCTTTTTGTACGGTATTTTTAGGAGTAAAAACGATATCTTTCTCGTCAACTTGGGTGAATTGTGCTGCCGCGTCATTTACTTCTGCCTGCTCATACACATTTATTCCTCTGGCCACAGTTCCTCTCCTGAAATTAGGTTTGACGATTCTTGGGAACATCGAATCGGTAAAATATAATCCATAAATCGGGGCATTCGGCGGCCAGGAAATATAAAGCATAAAAGCTAGATTGCCATCCTCGTCTCCTGTTTTCTTCAAAATCGTCCCGGTGATTCTGTCTTTTGTCCAGTCAAATTCATTTTGGACAACCTGTTGCTTAATGGTTTCAATGTTTGAGGTTGTTTCCGCAATTTTCTGCGCTTCTTTCTGATTTCTCAAGCTGAAAAAAAGATAACCAATAATCCCACTAACAAGGAAAAGTACAACTAACCAAATTACTATCCATTTTTTGGACATCACTTAACTTTATAATTTTCTGTTTTTTTTTTTTGCAAATTGGAGATTTTCTATCGACTGACACCTAAGGTACCAAGATACCAAAAATCTTTTCTCCCAAGATAGGATTTGTCGAATTGACCATTCATCACATGGTCAAAAATAGCACGAAAAATCTCTCTATTGCTAATCATTTTTGTAAAAAGCATTGTTAAAAATTCGTTATTGCTCGCTTTGGCATCAGACAACTTAGCCTCTAACTCTCCTGGAAAATCAAAAATAAACTGAGCGTAAAAAACTTCTCCTTCTTCAAGGTAAGAAGCGACCGTTGAAGAATCAAAATTAGTTCTCCCTTGATCTCCTTGAACATATTGCCCATTCCTGTATGTCGCAACCGAGCCGGGTTTCCCAGGAGCGGTAAGAGTTGTTAACATCGGACTGTCGAACCGGCCGTCAAGCGACACAGCTATAGGCTGATATTCCACATCATCTTCAATAAAAGCCTCTCTATTGGCAACAAAAAATCCCGAAACTGACTGGGGAGGAGAACCTAAATATTTATAAGTCAAAGGTAGTGGGTTACCTTCTGCATCAACTAGCGGCTTGGTGACATCGACGTATTCAATTCCGGTTTTTTCCCACTCCCCGGATTCATTTTCAAGGGCAATGGGCCACTCGCCATCGACTAAAATGGCGCTTCTATCAACGCCATCAATGCTTAACGTGCCAAGAGTTACCTCAATATCTTTGCCAACGATAACGCCTTCAGGTGAGTCGTAAATCCACTGGTCACCGACTTTTTCTAAACTACCCCAGTCGGCGCCTAAAGTTTCGGCGGCATCAAGCATCGGGTCAGTTTCCACTACGGCGCTAGCTTCACGGGCCAAAACTAAACGGATATCATTGGGCACTGCCGAGTAAGCAATCTCAATGCCCACACCCAAATTCCGCTCAAAATCGATTGTTTCTGCCGTGGCGCTGGGTGGGGCAAAAGCCAAAAGCTCAATTTGTGAAGCTTCAGCCCGGTACCACAAAACCGGTTCGGTAAGTGCTTGTGTTTGAGAATCGGGAACAAAATCCCAAACAATATAGTTTTGACCGTCAGTCGGGTTGACTCTTTCCCCTCTTACCAACTCCTGCCAACTGCCGTCAACTGCCATTGATAGTCTCTCCGGCGCCAACACCTGCCCGCCGTCATCAACTGCTTGGGGAATAAGGACAAAGTCAAATATAGTCTCGTCTACTTTTACGCCAAACGGGTTGACAGATTCTTGATGAACGCCGCTTAAATCAACCTGTTCAAAGAATGAGTTTAATGATTCACCGCTGGAAAGGCCGACAATCTGGGCATTTCGGTCAGCCACAGCTTCGGTGGCTTCGGCGCCAGGGATGAGCAGAGCAGGTACTGTGGTGGGCTGGATGGACCTTTCAGTCTTGGCTGGCGCCGTCGCCGGTGGAACCGGCAGGGACGAACAGGCAGCCAGCGACACGAATACGGCTGCCAAGGCCAGTTTGCGTTTGGGGCTAAGGGTAGGCTTGCCAACAGGTTGTTTGAGGGTGCCGTTTATGCTTTCCGCCATGCTTCCGAATGTACCCAATTACCTGGACTGAGTCAACCACGCCCGCTTGGTTTTGTACGCGTCGAAATCCCACAGGGCTGCTGTGCGCGCGTTCCAAAATTCTCTATGGGTGCTGCGAGCGATTATTTGCTTGAAACCACAATTCTTCCAATTTGGTAGCTGACTGTTAATCCTCGATCTTCGCCACTTCCCCTTGCTTGATCTGATACGCGTCGAAATCCCGCGCCACGGCAACCCGAGGGAAGACAGCTTGCGCCTCGGCCAGCACATCGCTCTCCCGGTAGCGCCGTGAAACGTGCGTGAGCAGTAATTGTTTCACTCCCGCCTCGGCGGCTAGTTCCGCTGCCTGGCGGGCGGTCAGGTGGGCGAACTCCTTGGCCATCTCACGTTCTTCTTCCAGGTAAGTCGCCTCGATCACCAGCGCATCCGCCCCGCGGGCATGCTCCAGGATGTCGGCGGTGGTGCCCGTATCGCCTACATGCACCAGCTTGACCCCGGGCACGCTTTCCCCCAACACCTGTTCTGGCTGCACCACGCTGCCGTTCTCCAGCGTCACCGCCCTGCCTTTCACCAGTTCGCCGCGCAGCGGCCCCGGCGGTACGCCTAGCGCTTCGGCTTTGTCAGGCAGGAAAGGACGGTGGGCGCGCTCTTCGAAAACGAATCCAAAACAATCCGGACCGCGGTGGCTGACGGAGAACGCTCGGATGTGGAAATCCTCAGCTTCGAAGATGACCCCCGGGCGGATGGAACGCAAGCTTACTTTGACGGGGCTGGTTGCCCCCTTTGGAATGACGCGCACCCCGAAGAGCAGGGCGTCGATGCGTTCCAACGCCCAGCTGCCGGCCAGGATCTCCACGTCTTCAAGTGTTTCCCAACGGGTAAGCGTGGAAAACAATCCGGCTAAGCCCAGGATATGGTCCAGGTGCCCATGGGTGATCAGGATGTGGTTGAGTCGCTTGAATCCCAATCCCGATTTGAGGATCTGGCGCTGGGTACCCTCGCCGCAATCGATCAGAAAGCGATGCTCGTTGTGCTTCACCATGTGCGCCGACAAGCCGCGATGGACAGAGGGTGCAGAAGCCGAAGTGCCTAAGAATATGAATTCGAACATAGCAATGTGTCTGGGATTGTAACGCGCCTTAGGAACTCTCCCCTGCGTCATTCTGAATAGCCTGCCACCCGTGCCCTTCTGAGTAGGCTTATTTTCCTACCCGACCGAGAATCATGACCAGCGTCAATCCATCGCACCACCTCTTTCCCCATAACCTCTTTCTGTTGACCCTCAAATATCGCTAGCGCCTGTTTCTCAGCGCCGTTTTTAACGGCCTGCCACTTGTGTCATTCTGAGCGGGGTCCTATTTCCCTACCCGACCGAGAATCAAGAACAGCGTTAATCCATCGCGCCACCTTTCTCCGAATAACCTCCTTCTGCCATCCTTCAGATTCTCGCATTTAATTATTAAGACTCCTTGATTTTTCATTGCAGTTCCCCCCTGATTTAAGATTTGTGCGTAAATACAGCGAGAAGACAACTAATTGGTCTTTTCAAGCTGTGTTTTTTTAAGCGCTGAACGAAAGGTGAAGCTTGTAATGGAACTTTGCGCTTGTCCTTACATCACACCTTTTGCCTTAGCCTTGTTTCTATTAATACTGGGGACTTGTTGTTTTCGAATGTCAAGTTGTACCGAGGCTGTGTGTCGCTCAGTACAAGTACATCTTTCAAGGCTGCACGGCAGATAGCCCGCGATGCTATACTCGCATCGACCATGATAAAGAAGCGAAAATCTAGCCCAAAAAGCAGTGCTAAGCGCAAGGCTGCTCAGCCGCGACTGCTTTTTTGGCCAGCCATCGTTGACTTCTGGTACCGCATCTCCCCCGATCGCAAGCTGGACCTGTTGGGCATTCTCATCGCCTTGTTCGCTGGGGTCACCTTGTTGCAGGATTTCTCTGCCACTCCCGGAGGTTTTGGTTCTGCCTGGCTTGCGTTTTGGCGCAGCCTGCTAGGGTGGGGATTGTATGTCTTTCTGATTGCCCTCATCCTGCTTGGTTTGTGGCTGGTCTTGCGCCATTTCGAGCGCATTCCTCAGTTGCGTACCCGCCGCCTGGTGGGCGCTGGTTTATTGTTTGGTAACCTGCTGCTCTGGTTGCAAGCCTATGCGGGTCCGGCAGAACCTGCATTCACCCAGGCCCTGGCTGCTACTGGTGAGGGCGGCGGGCGGGTGGGCGCTGCCCTCTTGCTCTGGCTGCATGACGGCTTGGGTACAGCCGGATTGTGGGTGGCCGCAATAGCCTGGTTCCTGGTGGCCTTCTCCCTCTCGTTTGAGGTTTCCCCGCTCAGCGTAGCCGACTGGGTCGGCTCTCAGTGGGCGCGTTGGCGCGAGCGCAGGGAACTGGAACGCGCTCCTTTACAACCCTATACTCCCATCGAAAACTTCACGCCTGTATCCCATGGAAAAGAAGATAACTCTGGGATTGTGGAGCCGATCCCACTTCAAGATGGCTTCGAAGAGTTGACCGAAAAGATAGAGCCAGGCCCTGAAAAGCCGGCTTGGTTGCTGCCAATCTTGCAAGACATGCTCGATCCGGGCGAAAAAGTAAGCTTTAGCGAAGAGCAGGATAAACAGCGCGGCGCTCTGATCGAAGAAACTCTGGCTTCTTTCGGCGCACCGGCTGCTGTGGTGGAGATCAACCGCGGCCCCACCATCACCCAGTTCGGTGTGGAGCCCGAGTTCGTCCAAACACGTGCAGGGCGCACCCGTGTGCGCGTTGGCAAGATCGCCGCGCTGGCCGACGACCTGGCCTTGGCCATGGCTGCCTCGCGCATCCGCATCCAGGCGCCTGTTCCTGGCAAGGGTTACGTGGGCATCGAAGTGCCTAACGAGCAGATCGGTCGCGTGGCCATGCGCGATGTGATGGAGAGCGAAGCCTTTCGCCGTCTGCACACTCCCCTGCGTTTCGCCCTGGGCCAGGATGTGGCCGGCCACGCCGTGGCTGCCGATCTTTCCGCCATGCCGCATTTATTGATCGCTGGCGCTACCGGCTCTGGTAAATCTGTGTGCGTGAACGCCTTGATCTGCTGTCTTCTTCTTAATAACACGCCGGAAACCTTGCGCCTGATCATGATCGACCCCAAACGCGTGGAACTCACCGGGTACAACGGAGTCCCGCACCTGCTCACCCCGGTGGTGGTGGAGATTGACCGCGTCGTGGGTATTTTGCAATGGATCACTCACGAAATGGACAAGCGTTATCAGAAATTTGCCAAGATCGGTGCGCGTCATATCAGCGATTACAACGCCCACCTCGCTCAGAACCGCGGGGAAATCCTTCCCTATCTGCTGGTTATCATCGATGAACTGGCTGACTTGATGATGGTAGCTCCAGATCAGACCGAACGCTTGTTGACCCGCATGGCCCAGCTAGCCCGCGCCACTGGCATCCACCTGGTCATTTCCACCCAGCGGCCTTCTGTGGATGTGGTCACTGGCCTGATTAAAGCCAACTTCCCGGCTCGCATCGCCTTCGCGGTCGCCTCCGGTACAGACAGCCGCGTGATCCTCGACCAGCCTGGCGCCGAGCGCTTGCTCGGCCGAGGCGACATGCTGTTCCAGCCCCCCGATGCGCCAACTGCCGTGCGTCTGCAAGGCGTCTATCTGGCGGAAAGCGAGATCCTGCGCATCGCCAGCCATTGGCGCGCCTTTGCCGGCAGCGCCGAACCGGCTCGCTTCAATGCCGCCGATGCTCCGCCGGCAGGGGTTCCCCTGAAGCAGATCCCCATCTGGGATGAGATTGAACAGATCCAAGACAAGGCGGATCAAGATCCTTTGTTCAACGACGCTGTGGAATTGGTGCGCAGCCGCAACCAGGCTTCCATCTCCATGCTGCAGCGCCGCATGGGCATAGGCTACACGCGAGCCGCGCGCATCATCGAGCAGATGGAAGCCAAGAAGATCGTTGGACCTTCGAAGTCAGGCGCCCAACATCGCGAGGTGCTGGATTACGGCGGTGGAGATGCGCCGCCGATGGGTGAGTAAAAATTAATTAGATGAGGGGGTGAGGCATGAACGCCACAAACCAATTCAGGGTGACAAAGAGATCAGAATTGAATCCTCTTCTTTCCCGTTGTGCATCCGCGTATAGGAGATCGATCGCGGGTTGTTGCTCAGCAGCTACAGTCTTCCGGGCGGGTGCCAAGCAACAGCTCCAGGTTCACTTCCTCGCCTTGTCGCAGCAAGGTCAATGTGATCACATCCCCAGGGCCGGTGTTGGCCAGCAAATAGGCTGCCAGATCAGTGGACGAACTGACTTCATTGCCATCTACGCCGATGATCAGGTCGCCTTTTTGCAATCCGGCATCCTCAGCGGGCCCGCCGGCGATCACTTGGCGAATATACGCGCCTACCGTGCGATCCAGGCCGAACTCCTGAGCGGTGGTCAGGTCCAATTCAGTGATGCTGGCGACGCCCAGGTAGGGGTACTCGTATTGTCCGTGGGCTATCAATGCAGGTACGATGCGCTTGACTACGTTAGCCGAAATGGCGAAGCCGATGCCGGTGCTAAGCGTGTTGCTATCGATGCTGAAATAGAAAGTGCGGATGGCGCGATTGACGCCGATCACTTCCCCGTTCAAATTGAGTAGCGGCCCACCCGAGTTGCCGGGGTTGATGGCTGCGTCAGTTTGGATCAGGTCGCCCACTGAAAAGATATCTTCGCCCCCGGTGGGAATGCTGCTAAGGGACGGCAGGGTGCGCGCCAGGTTGGAAACGATGCCAGTGCTCATACTGCCCCCCAACCCGAAAGGATTCCCGATGGCGATCACCAATTGTCCCACCTGCACTCGGTCAGAATCTCCCATCACCAGAGGCACGAGCTGCTCGGCAGGTAGTTCTACATCGACCACCGCCAGGTCCGAATCTCGATCAGAGCCCACCATGATCGCTTCTGCCCTTGTCCCATCTTGGAAAACGACTTCTATGTAGGTAGCGCGTTCAACCACGTGATAATTGGTGACGATGTGTCCCTCGGTGTCGATCACAAAACCGGAACCCTGCTTGGGGCCGATGGGTGTATCCAATTGCAGTGAAACTACCCCTTGGCTCACCGCCTGGTATAGCGAGACGAGCGCATCTTGTTGGCCGGCCAGGTCGCTGGAGCCAATGATCCCCGGCATGACTGCATCATCTGTGTTTGGGGTGATCGTGACCTGGGGTTGCTGGCTTCCTTGGGAGGCAAATTGGCAGGCCAGTGCGCTGATTATCAGGAGATTGATAACTAACAAGCCGCTTAGACGTTTTGTGCTCTTCATGGCGAACCACTTTCAGTACAACCTATGTGCGATTCGTCTCTTCCGGCAGTTCTCGAAGAGTTGGGTCTTATTGGCGCTTAGATGTGCAGGATGCAGTTTGGATGGCGGGGAGCGCCTGGATGTTGGTATAGAGTACACCAAAAAAGCCGCCTTAAGGCGGCTTTTAGTGGTTTTAATCTAATTGGTCGGCTACGGTCGTGCCCCCAGTTCCAGGTCGATGGAGAGTTCCTCTCCGTCGCGCACAATGGTTAATGCCACCGTGTCACCGGGGCTTCTATGTTTGAACAAATAGGAGATCATCTCGTCGAAGCTCTTGATGGTCTGATCATCGATCGTGATGATAAAGTCCCCGGCTTGCAGGCCGGCCTCGTCAGCAGGGCCGTCCTCGATCACCCTGGTGATCAATGCGCCATCGGTTCGATTGAGCCCAAGTTCCTGAGCTTCAGCCAGGCTCAAATCCGACCGGCTGCTGATACCCAGGTAGGGGTAATCAATATGTCCATCGGCGATCAGGATAGGCACCACGCGCCTCACCATGTTGCTGGATACCGCGAAGCCGATGCCGGAATTTAGCGCGTTGCCATCTTCGGCGGAACTAAATGTGCGGATGGCGCGGTTAACGCCGATCACCTCGCCGCTCAAGTTTAGCAGCGGCCCACCCGAGTTGCCAGGGTTGATGGCCGCGTCGGTTTGGATCAGGTCACCCGCGCTGAAAAAATCCCCGCCTCCCGCTTCGTTCAATGAGTCTAGCGAGCGGCCAAGGCTGGATACGATCCCCGTGCTCATGCTGCCGTTCAATCCAAACGGATTGCCGATAGCAACCACGTACTGGCCAACTTGCAGGGTATCGGAATCTCCCAATACCTGCGGATGCAGTTCGGATGCGGGGGCATCCACGTGAATAACCGCCAGGTCCGAATCTTGATCTTCGCCGACCACTTCACCAACTACCTTGAGCCCCGAAGGGAAAGCCACTTCAATGTATTCCCCCCCTTGCACCACATGAAAGTTGGTGACGATGTGTCCCTCGGAATCGTAGACAAAACCTGAACCCTGCGCTCCACCCGTCTCTGAAGAGACATTGACGGAGACAACCCCTGGGCTGACCGCTTGATATAAGGAAATCAGCACTGCCTGTTCGGAGACTAGGTCCTGGGAGATCTGGACCGCCGCCATGGTAGCCTCGGCTTGCGCATCACTGGAAGTGCCCGTGCTGAAAGGGCCGAGAGCGAATTGACAGGCTAAGGCGCTAAGCGCTAATACACTCGCAATCATTACTGCTGGGCGAATTCTATTTGTTTTCATGGCTTGTCCTTAGTCTCGCCTGACAATTTCTCGAACAACTCCCTTTGGCTCGCTGTGAGCTGTTGGGGAATGCGCACTTTTATTTTTGCAAACAAATCGCCGTGCTCTTTGTTCAGCTTCTGCCTGGGAAGACCCTTTCCTTTTATCCGGATGGATTGCCCAGGCTGTGTGCCTGCAGGAACCTTGAGGATAACATCTCCGTCTAGGGTTGGCACGCGCAGTTCGCCACCTAGAACAGCAGTGTACAGGTCGGTCTCCACTTCGGTTTGCAGATCTTCGCCGGAGACTGTGAAGCGCGGGTCCTCGGCTACATTGATCACCAGGTAAATATCGCTGGCCCGGCCGCCGGGGTTGGCTGGCCCAGCACCCGCCATGCGGATGCGGGAGCCAGAGCGCACCCCTGCCGGGATCTTGACTTCCAGCCTCTTGCCATCCACCTGCATCAGACGGGTTCCGCCTCGAAAGGCCTCTTCCAGGCTGATAGACACTGGGTGTTCGAAGGCCTGCTGACGGGCGGTACGGCCGCGGGGTGCTGTAAAGCCGCCACTCATGCCACCAAAGATCTGCTGGAAAAAATCAGAAAAGCCACCCCCCTGCCCGAATAGGTCGTCCATATCACCGGCATATTCGACGCGCACATTTCCCGGACGGCCTGCGGACCATTGGCCCCAGTTAAAGCCGCCGGCTGGAGCGCCCTGGCGCTGCCATTGCGCGTATTCAGAGCCGAGGCGGTCATAGTGGCCGCGCTTTTCAGGATCGCTGAGCACCTGGTAAGCCTCATTGATCTCCTTGAATTTATTCTCGGCTTCAATATTATTTGGATTGCGATCAGGGTGGTGCTGCAAAGCCAATTTACGATAGGCTTTTTTGAGCTCATCCTGGCTGGCTTTTCGGCTCACCCCTAACGCTTTGTAATAATCCTTGTATTCCATATGGGCTCATCATAATTGTATGACCAGCCCACCTTGAGTCAAGCAGCCCCATGGAGTATTAATAGAACTCTAACAGCTCAACCGTGCTATGATTCCGAGGCTGTGCCCAAGCGATTGCTCCTCGCGGTTGCAGACTCGGCGCTCGCCGAGCAAACGGCCAAAGGCATCCTGGCGCCGGCGGGTTATCGGGTAAGCCAAACCCACGACCTGAACGGTCTACGCACCGCGCTGCGTGAAGGCAAATTTCCTGATCTGCTCTTTCTTTCAGACACTTTACCAGGGGGCGAAGCCTTCAGCATAATTCAAGAAGTACGCGAAACTCATCCTACATTGCCAGTTGTGCTGATTACCCGAAAGCCAATCCCCGAGTGGTTTTTACACGCCATTCAGAATGGGGTGGCGGATGTGTTGCGTCTGCCCATGGAACCCGACGCGGTCCTGGCTGCCGCGGGCGGAGCGTTGGATCGCAAAAGGCGTTGGGAGCACTGGCTCAAGAAGGAGACTGGCAAGCTCACTGGGCCGCTCACCCGGCGTCTCTCCGAAATGGAGGCGATCTTGCGCCAAGTGAACGACGGCGTGGTGGTACTCGATACACAGAACCGGGTGCTGATGATTAACCAGGCTTTGCGACAAACTTTTGGCTTAGGTGACGACGACTTTTCCGGTAAACCGATCGAGCTAGTTTTTGTGAACCCCGCTTTGCTTGAGGCGCTCAACGACAAAAATGCGGATACGAACCGCCATGAAGTGCGCAACCCGGCTGGGCGTGTGTTCTACGTGCGGGTCTCGCGGGTTGCGGGTATGGGAACTGTAGCCAGTTTGCACGACATCAGCTATTTGAAGGAGCTGGACAAACTGAAGGGTGATTTTGTCAATACGGTCTCACACGATTTGCGCTCGCCCCTGACGGCTATCCTCGGCTATGTAGAGTTGATCGAACGAGCCGGCAAGGTGAATCCACAACAAGCTGAGTTTATCTGGCGGGTAAAGAATAGTGTGCACGCCACTACCAACCTGATCGATGACCTGCTGAATTTAGGGCGGGTAGAAGTAGGTTCTTTGGACGAGCTGACCCCAGTGAACATGAAATTGCTGGTGGTGAATGCTATGACCAGTGTGCAACCCTTGGTCCAGGAAAAAGGGCAGACGCTGCATATGGGCAAAACCGGAAACCGGCGACCAGTGTTAGGTAGCCGCACACAGTTGGGCCAATTGGTGGACAACCTGATCACTAATGCGATCAAGTACACGCAGCCAGGCGGCAAGATCCGCGTGACGTTAGCAGAAAAGCAAAGCCAGCTCATATTACGTGTAGCTGACAACGGCCCCGGCATTCCATTGGATGAACAAGGCCGCATCTTTGAAAAGTTCTACCGTGCTACTAATGTGGGTAGTGGAACCCAGGGTACGGGCTTGGGCTTGGCCATTGTCAAGACCATTGTGGAGAACCACCGTGGCCGTATTTGGGTGGATTCGAAACCGGGAGATGGCTCAGTGTTTACTGTTGTGTTACCGGTAACAAAGGAAGAAACCTAATTGTTAACAACCGCGATAAACTGCCGTAACTTTTCGATGCCTTCATTTATTTCTGCATAATCAACAATTTGTAAACCAGGCATGGTATTACCGGTCAGCATCTTGGAAACTCGCGCTCCGCGGCGATAAAGGCACAGCACCGGTTTTTCTCGATCCAGCGCATAACTGATTTCATAGCCCACTCCGTGCGAAGGTGTTGTGTCCTCGGCTACCACTGCCTGGCTTGGGGC
>JBBDXQ010000078.1:0-18898 GCA_040902265.1 Anaerolineales bacterium | reverse complement strand
GGGAATTAATTTAAATCCACACATCCTGTTGGGCGGTCAGTTCGCCGCCTGCGTCGCCGGTGTTGAGCGTACCGCGTGGCTCGATGAGCAGGAGGCTGCATTCTTCGTTGGTATAGGGTTTATGTTCTACCCCCTTGGGCACCACGATCAGTTCCCCCGGTTTCAATTCAACACTGCCATCGCGAAATTCGATCACCAGTCTGCCGTCCAAGATGATGAAGGCTTCATCCGTTTCGGGATGGCTGTGCCATACGAAATCTCCTTCGATCTTGGCAAGCTTGAATTGGTAATCGTTTAGTTCGGCGATCACACGCGGCGACCAGCGCTCGGAGAACTTAGCCAGCTTATCTTTTAGGTTTATTGCCTGCATATCGACGACCTCTCCTTAGAGTATAGGAAACAAAAAGACCAGGCTGGGTCGGCTTGAGCGGCTAAACCGGTTCTTCGGGCGACTAGGTGCTTTGGAATTCTCGGTTATCGTGTTGCTCAATTTGGGGGAAAGAATAGTACGCCGCGCCAGGAATGACAGAAGAGAGGATGAAATAAACTAAGGGCCTTAGGATTTGCGCTTGAACTTTTTCTGGGGTGCGGTTGGCGCAGGGGCTTCTGATGCGGCCTGAGTGGCGGGTGCGGCAGGCGTGGCGGGCTGGGCAACATCTGCGCCTTCTTCTAGCGCAGGATCAGCTGCCTCGACCGGAGTCTGGATTCCCAGTTCGACTTTCTCTTCCATCTGGATCTGACCGCGCAAGAAGGCGCCTTCTTCGGTGGACATGGAGGCGGTGACCACGTTGCCCCACACGCGGCCGGTGGCGCGGATCTCGACGCGCTCGGCCAAAATGTCGCCGCGCATGGCGCCGGCCACGATCACGTGGCGGGCCTTTAGCTGCGGGCAAGCCACGCGGCCGGTGGGGCCGATGACCAGCAACCCATTCAGCTCGATATCCCCATCGTAGGCGCCCTCGATGCGCACACCGCCGGCCCCGCTCAGCTTGCCTCGCAAGCTGACGCCGTCGGCAACCACGGAGGTAATGCGCGGCAACGGCTGGGCCGCATTGTTTTGTGGAAGATTCGACTTGCGGCGAAACATCAGGCGGGAGGCGCCTCGGCCTTGCCTTCGGCTTCGTTCTCAGCGATGCCGATAATATTGAAGCCCGAGTCGACGTAGAGCACATCGCCGGTGATGCGAGAAGATAGATCGGAAGCCAGGAAGAGAGCGGCATTGCCCACGTCTTCGATGGTCACGTTTTCGCGCAAGGGAGCAACTTCGGCGAAACGGCTGTACAAACCCTTGAAGCCGGTGACCCCTGCCGCGGCCAGGGTGCGGATAGGACCGGCGGAGATGGCGTTCACGCGCACCTTCTGCGGGCCAAAATCGCGAGCCAGGTAGCGTACCGAGGCTTCCAAGGCGGCCTTGGCCACGCCCATCACGTTGTAGCTGGGCACAGCTTTCTGGGAACCATAGTAGGTCATGGTCATGAGCGAGGCACCCGGGCGCAGGATGGGCTGGAAGGCTTGGGCCAGCGCGGTGAAGGAGTAGACCGAGATGTCCATGGCCAGATGGAAGCCGGCGCGGCTGGTGTTGTAGTAAGGACCGCCGAGTTCATCGCGGTTGGCGAAGGCGATGGCGTGTACCAGAATATCGATGTTCCCGAAGGTTTTTTTGGCCTTCTCCGCCACAGAGGCTATATCGGTGTCTTTGGTTACGTCGCATTCCTCCACGAAGGTGCTGCCGATCGATTCTGCCAGTGGGATGGCGCGCTTCTTAAGGATCTCCCCGGCATAGCTGAGGCCAACATTGGCGCCATACTCATGGAGCACTTTGGCGCAGCCCCAGGCGATCGAGCGGTCATTAGCCACGCCGAAGATCAAGGCGTTCTTTCCTTCCAGCAGCTTGGTCATTTTGTAAAACCTCCTTGCTTTGCGTTCAGTTTCTTGAGGCAAAAAAGCGCCAGGGCTTGCTCTTCCACGGCTCAGGCACGGTGTAAAGGCCGATGCGCGACCCGGTTTTCACCCGGCTGGCCGGTAACGGCTCACCAGCTTCAATGAATATTATAGCTGTGCGCGCCGCCAGGTCAGCGCCGTTGTGGCGGCCGTCGATGCCCAAAGCCTTGGTCAGCTTGCCTGGCCCATCCGTCCAGCGCGGTTCGGGTTGGCCTGCGCGCCGGCGGGCGAATACATCCAACCCTTCAACGGGTTGGACGGCGCGGATAAGCACAGCGTGAGGCTGGCCCTCAGCTTGCGTGATGCAATTGAACAGCCAGTGATTGCCATAGGTAAAGTACACGTACGCATGCCCAGGCGGCCCAAACATGACCGCCGTGCGATTGGTGCGGCCGGCTTTTGCGTGGCAGCCCAGGTCGCTCTCGCCGCAATAGGCTTCGGTCTCAATAATCAAACCCGATAGCCTCCTGGTTTTCCCGTTGATCACCTGCCGGTGGACCAAGACGCACCCCAGTAGCTGTCGGGCTACTTTCAAAGTAGGCTGGGCAAAGAAATCGCGCGAAAGGCGCTGAGCGCGAGGCATGCTTAGGAAACAGTTTCAAATTGCAGGATCTTGGGAAGCTCGGAAAGTGTGCTGATGGCGAGGCAATCCATATCCCCGTAAAGGCCATTCCAATTGAGCAAAACACTTTCCAACCCGGCGTTGCGTGCTCCGAGCACATCAGCATAGTAATTGTCGCCGACATACAGCACTACATTCGCAGGTTGTTGGATGAAATGCAGCAGCTTATCAAAGATCTGGCGCTGCGGTTTATAAGCTCCCAATTGCCCGCCGGTCAGGTAGAAATCGAAATGCAGGTCCAGGCCGAGTTCATGCATGTCGGTGTAGATGACCCGGCTGCGGTTGGTGATGACACCCAGTGCATACCCAGCGGAGCGCAAGGCAGTCAGGGTTTCGAGAGCGTCCGGGTGCAGACGGTTGGCCGGCTTGTAGTTTTCGCGCATATGGGCATGGGCAGCCTGGATCAGCGGTTCGCTCTCCTGCTCGCTGAGTCCGAGGGCGAGCAAATGGCGGCGGCTGTAGTTCATCCAAAAGGCATCGCTGGCTTCGACGTACGTATCGAAGTCGTTCAACAGGTCTTCGGAGGACGCCCAATAGCGGTGCTCCCAGAGCTGGGCAGCGCGGCGGGCTTTGGCGTCCAGCGGACGGGTGGCTGCTTCCACGTAATCGCAAAAGAAGCGGGTGGCGTGGGGGTCGCTGGTTCGCAAGGTGTCGTCCCAATCAAAGACAACCGTGCGGATATGGTCAAGTGGTCCGTTGGCTGGCAAGGCTAACCCCCGATGTAGGACATTTCCACTTTGGGTAGTCCCTCGGTATCGGCAGAACGCAATTCCGAATAACGGTCCACGCGTGACTTCCAAACGTTGGTGATAGCGGCGCCCAGTTTTTCATCGCTAGCGCCGGAGCGCATCAGGCCGCGCAGGTCGGTGCCCTGGATGGCGAACAGGCAGGTATACAGCTTGCCATCTGCGGAGAGCCGCGCCCGGCTGCAGGCGCCGCAGAATGGCTGCGAAACGGAGGCGATAATGCCGATCTCGCCGCTGCCGTCGGCGTAGCGGTAGCGCGCGGCTACCTCGCCACGGTAGTTAGGCTGCATCGGTTCGAGGGGCAGCTCGGCGTGGATGCGATCGCGGATCTCGCGGGCGGTGACCACATCTTGCAGACGCCAACCATTGGAGTGGCCCACGTCCATGTACTCAATGAAACGCACGATGTGACCTTTCGTCCGAAAGGTGCGCGCCATGGGCAGGATGCTGTGTTCGTTGACGCCGCGCTTGACCACCATATTGATCTTGACCGGGGCGAACCCAGCGGATGTGGAGGCATCGATCCATGCCATCACGGTCGCGGCGGGAAAATCGACGTCGTTCAATTTCATGAAGGTTTCGTCGTCCAGAGCATCCAGGCTGACGGTCATCCGGCTCAACCCGGCATCCTTCAGGCTTTGCACACGGCTAATGGGGAAAGAACCATTGGTGGTCAGGGCCAGATCGTCCACGCCGGGGATGGAGGCGAGCCTAGACACCAGGGTCTCCAGATCGCGGCGCATGAGTGGCTCGCCGCCGGTGAGGCGTACTTTATTCACTCCCAAGCCTACAAAGGCGCGCGTGACGCGTTCCAACTCCTCAAAGGAGAGCAGTTGGTCCTGGGGCATGAAGGCGTAATCGCGGCCGAAGACTCCCTTGGGCATGCAATAGGTGCAGCGGAAGTTGCAGCGATCGGTGACCGAGATGCGCAGATCGCGCATGGAACGGCCGCGGGTGTCAGTGGGGTGCATGGCGAATAGTCTCATGAACACGACTGGCGCAGCATGCTGCGCCAGCTTGTGTTTCCAGATAATTATATCGTGCTTGAATTTTAACTATTCTTCAGCGGGATCCTCAACAATTTGCCTGCGCGGCTTGCGAATACCGCCGAGCAAGATCCACAGGCCTGCGCCGATGAGGAAGACCGGCCAGAGCTGCGAAAGAATGGCCGGGCCGCCCAGGAAGGCGCCGAAAACGCCGAACATGAAGAGGCTGAAGAGGATGGCGCTGATGCCTTCGCGCAACCCGTGCAGGAAGCGGCCTTCGAAGAGACCCATAATGATCACGCCGACGCCAGCGAAACCGGGGATCAGCGCCCAGGCGTAAGCCCAGCTCTTCCAGTCTCCACTGGTGTTCTGGTAATAAAGGATGCCGCCGATTCCGGCAATGATCGCAGCGGGCACGGCCATGCCGGGGGCGCGCAAGACCACCGCCATCAACATGAATAATAGACCAACGCCGATCACCCACCAGGGCCACTGGTATTGAAGCGGGATCAGAAAATTGAGCTGTGGGTAAAACTGACTGGCCAAGAACCAGCCCCCAATTAGCAACAACACCAATCCGAGGGTAACACTACTCCTGCGTTCTGTATCCATTTCGCCTCCGACTCTGCTTAATTAGTATACGGTTGGCAGACTATTCGGTTTCATTAGGAAGTGTGGACCTGACGTTCGCGAAATACGCCGGCTACGCCTAGCAAAACCAGCAGAGAACCTGCAATGGTCCATTCGGTGATCTGTTCGTTCAGCAGGGCCCCGAGCATCAGGGCCAGCACGGGATTGACATACGCGTAAGTCATCACGACGCGGGTAGGCAGCAGGCGCAGAGCCGTGACATAGGCAGTGAAAGCAAAGATCGATCCAACCAGAGTCAGGTAGCCCCAGGCGATCCAGGATTCCTGGGTCGGCGTAGGCAGCGGCTCATGCAATAAAAGCACCAGAGCAAGAAAACCAACGGAGCCAAAAGCCATCTGGTAAGCGGAGCTGGCGCGCGGGCTGAGCGATACGGGCCGGCGAGCCTGAAGCACCGAGCCGGCGGCCCAGGTGATAGGCGCGCCGATGAGCGCCAGGATGGCAATGGTGTCAGCCTGCACCCCGCTCAACAGCTCGGGGCCGGTAAGTAGGGCGATACCGCAAAAGCCAACCAGCAACGACCCGGCCAACTGGATGGTAGGCCATTTGCGATCAATCAAGGCTTCAATGAGGGCGACCCAGATGGGCGAGGCAGCCACCATCAAAGCTGCCAGGCCGGAAGCGGCCCGGGTTTCAGCAAAGGTGACCAGACCGTTGCCTCCCACCCAAAGCAGCAAGCCTGAAGCGGCCAGGGTGACAAGTTCCGGGCGGGTAAGCTGAAGGCGCTCGCCGCGCAGGCGGCTCCAGGCGAGGAGCACGACGGCTGCCAAGGCGGCGCGGGTGAGACCCATGGTGAAAGGCGGGAAGCCAGCGCCCTCACGTACGGCGATGCGGATGGCCAAATAGGTGCTGCTCCAGACCACATAGACCACGAAAAGGTTGATCAAGCCGATCGGGTCAAGGGCGGAAGTAGAGGAGGAGCGGGTGTTAGACGAATTGCGATGAGCGGGCACGGCGAAGATTGTAACCGCGCGAAGCGCTTTGGCCGGCGTGTATAATCTTTTGAGAAAGTTTCGTTCTAACAAAGGGCCTATGAAATCAAAAAGACGACTTGTTTCCAAAACAGACGGGGATTTTTTTGCGAGCTTTGGCAAGCAGATCCGCCTGATCATGCGGTTGATGGGCGATCGGCGGGTTAGCCTGTGGATAAAAATTCTGCCTGTGTTTTCGCTGATCTATCTGATCTCGCCCCTGGACATGTTCATTCCAGTGGTGGATGATGCCTTCGTGTTGTGGATCGCTAATACGCTATTCCTGGAACTTTGTCCCACAGAGTTGGTGGATGAGCACCGCACCCGCCTGGAAGCTGAGGCGCAACCCAAAAAACCTGGGCAGCCTCCGATTGATGATAATGATGTGATCGAGGCGCGTTACAAAGACAAGGAATGAATTTATTTACGAGGAAACTCTTGTGGGGCACAATCCTAATGGCGACGATCGTCGCCTGTACCCAGAGCGCGCCGACAGCTGGCCTGCCTGAAACTGAAACTGAAGCTGTAGTTGAGCCAAGCCAGCCAGAGGCGACCTCGGTCCCAACTGAACAGCTGGCCGAACCGTTGACTGAAACCCCCGTCCCGAACGATACCCCGCTGCCCGCACCAGTTTTTCCTGATCCCGAAGCCTATACCTGGGCGCAGGTGGGCCGCGGGTTTAATCGTCCTTTGCTGCTGACGCATGCCAGAGATGGCAGTGGACGGCTGTTCGTAGTCGAACAGGGTGGCAAGATCTGGATCCTGGAGAATGGAGGCCGAGGTGCGGCACCATTCCTGGATATCGATGGCCGCGTGGGCAGCGAAAGTAATGAGCAAGGCTTGCTTGGCCTGGCCTTTCCACCAGATTATGAACAAAGCGGTGTTTTTTATGTGGACTACACCGATGTATCCGGGGACACGGTGATCTCTCGTTTCCGAACCTCTACTGATCCTGATCGTGCCGACGCGGAAAGCGAAGAAATTCTGCTGCAAGTGAACCAACCCGCAGGTAACCACAACGGAGGCCATCTCGAATTCGGCCCGGATGGGTATTTGTACGTCGCCCTTGGCGATGGCGGTTCGCAAGGAGACCCAAGCGGTAACGGCCAATCGCTGGACACATTGCTTGGCAAGATCCTACGCATCGATGTGGGTGCGAGCGGCCCGTATGGCATCCCGACGGATAATCCCTTTGCCAACGGCGGAGGCCGAGGCGAGATCTGGGGCCATGGTCTGCGCAACCCGTGGCGCTTTAGCTTCGACGCCGCTACGGGAGACCTGTATATTGGTGATGTGGGCCAGGGGCAATGGGAAGAGATCAACTTCCTGCCTGGCGGCTATGTGGGTCCCTTAAATTTCGGTTGGAATTATTTTGAAGGAACGCATGCCTACGAAGGCAACCCACCCTCTGACGCCAAGCTCACTATGCCTGTGGCCGAATACGAGCATGGTTCCTCGCGCTGTTCGGTCACTGGGGGATACGTGTACCGCGGCCCAGCCTTGCCCGCCTGGCATGGAGTGTACCTGTACGCCGATTATTGTTCCGGGGAGGTCTTCGGCCTCGCGCAGCTTGCCAGTGGCGTATGGGAGAGCCGCATCCTGTACGACACTTCGTTCCTGGTGACCTCGTTCGGAGTGGATGAAGCCGGCGAGATCTATGTCATCGATCGCGGCGGCGGACTGTATCAACTGCGATCACGGTAAACGGTCTTTGATCCCGGCAGGGGCTTAAAATGAAAATTTCGCCAAGCCAACCAAGCCAAATCCTGGTCATCCATAACCCGCAGGCTTCTGCTTTTAAATTGCAACCTTTGCGCAGCCTAATGGAAAAACATTTTGGCGGCTGCCAGGTGGACTTCGTAGAATGCAGCCGCACTGAGCTGGCGGCACGGCTGGCGCCCTGGTTAAAGTCTGGCGTGCAGCTGATCATCGCGGCGGGAGGGGATGGCACTGTGGCGGACATTGCAAGCGCATTACCCTCAGATGGACCGCCGGTAGGCATTCTGCCCATGGGCACTGGTAATGTGCTGGTGCGCGAACTAGGCATCCCGCTGGACCTGGATCAGGCGGCGGCCCTGGCCGCCGGAGCCCACGCAGTGCGCCACCTGGACCTGTTAAGGGTGGCCGAACGCGCTTACCTGATCTCGGTCAGCGTGGGAATGAGCGCCAGGGCCATGCGGGAAACTACTCCCATGCTTAAAAAGATATTCGGAAAAAGCTCTTACCTGGTCACCTTGTTCATGAACTTCTTTGCCATGCAGCCGGTGGCCTATGAGGTGGAAGCCGATGGCCGCCAGTTGCAGATCAGGGCCAGCGATCTAATGGCAGCCAATTGTGGCACCCTGGGTTACCGGGCGCTGCGCTGGTGGCCAGCGGTGCAGCCAGACGACGGACAACTGGACCTTTGCCACCTTGAGGCTAAGACAGGTTTCACCTACCTGTGGGTCGTGATCAATTTTCTGGCCGGACGCCACATCCGTTCCAAACAGTTAGATTATCTGCCTGTACAAAACAGCGTTTGGATCAGGACCCCTGAGGGCATGCCAGTGCAAGGCGATGGGGATTGGATCGGGACGACCCCAATCCAGGTTCGTTTGGAACCACATGCCTTGAAAGTAGTAGTCCCTGCTGAGAAATAGCAAATCCAGGATATAGAACATGTTTGGAACCACAAAACAATTTATATTGCTTGTTTCGCTTCTTTGTATATCAGCAGCCTGCACAGCGGTCGAATCTTCCCCAGCAATAGTCGCAACAACCAGTGCGACCACAGAGCGGCTGCCAGGTACACCATCAGCAACGAGTGAAACACCCACTCTGTATATCCCAACGCCGGAGGAGAGCCAACCTCCTGAAGAGTCGATGCGTTTCGCGGTGATCGGCGACTACGGTCTTTCAGGTCCAGATGAACTCGCAGTCTCAGAGCTGGTGGAGAGCTGGCAGGTGGATTTCATTGTGACCACTGGCGATAATAATTATCCTAACGGGGAAAGCGAGACTATAGATGAAAATATTGGACAGTATTATCACAATTTTATAGGCGACTATCAGGGACTGTTCGGTACTGGCAGCTCTGAGCCGCGTTTCTTTCCGAGCATCGGAAACCACGACTGGAACAGGCGCGAGGGGTACGAGCCGTACTTAGCTTATTTCACATTACCTGGCAATGAGCGGTACTACGATGTGGTGCAGGGTGCAGTGCATTTGTTCGTAGTTAACAGCGACACCAATGAACCAGACGGTGTGGGCCGTTCGACGGCGCAAGCCAGCTGGCTGCAAGCCGCCCTGGCGGATTCCGATGCGGTCTGGCAACTGGTGGTGATGCACCACCCGCCTTATTCCTCCGGACACCATACATCTACTGAGTGGATGCAATGGCCTTTTGTTGAATGGGGCACCGACGCGGTGCTGGCGGGGCACGACCATCTGTTCGAACGCCTGGAAGTGGAGGGGATCCCATTTATAACCAATGGATTAGGCGGCTCGCCTGCCATCTATGATTTCCCTCGCATCCTCCCAGAAAGCTTGGTGCGTTACAACGAAACTCACGGAGCTATGCTGGTGGAAGCCACCAGCCAGTGGATCCGATTCGACTTTATCAATATCCAGGGGGAATTGATCGACAGCCTGACGTTGACCGCCGACTGATTTATTTTGCCAGCTTGCGTTTAGCGAGAGCTATCGTTTGGCTGGCTGCAAAAGCGCCTTGCAACGGTTCGCTCTTCAAGGCCATCACGCGGCTGTTGGCGAAGAACGGGAAATCGAAATGGGTTTCGTCCCCAGCTACGGCGCCGGGGATGGGCATCAGCCGCGCGGTCAGCGGCTTGTCCAGGCGCAAGGCCAGCGCTGCCAGGTCCAGCAACAAAGCGCTGAGCTGCCCGGGGCTGGTGTTGCCGGGCAGCGGCACAGTGTCCAGGCCGGTGCCACAAACCGCGGAGTACAGCAACAGGTCATTGACGGTCAGCACCCCCTCGGCGGCCCATTTCGCCAGGATGGAATCTTCCAGTGGGGGTAACAGCAGGCCATTGAATCCGGCCCGCGGGAACCTGGCCGCGTCGATGGCCTGGGTGAGAATGGCTGCAGCAGCCAGCGAACCCTGCAAGCCAACCGCGGGCAGGCCCATGCTTTCGAAGGCGGTGCCCAACGATTCGCGTTCGCTGGGGAAAGGGGCTAGAGAGAAATCGATGCCGCCGAACGAGATCTTGTGCTTCCTGGCGAGGCGCAGCGCCAAGCTGGCCATGACCTGCGCGTGCTTTTGGATGCTCTGCGTCAGGACGCGGCTGCCCTGGGCGATGCTGACTGCGTCCGCGAAGGCTGCCACCGCCAGATCTGCAGCCTGAGTGGCGATGGCGAATTTGGGCGTGGCTCCGGCATGGTAGGCTGCCGGGAAAAATGGCGATCCAGCTGGCACATTGGCCAGCGCGGCGAAGCGCAAGTTGGCGAAACCATTCTCTTCCAACAGTGAGGCTTTTTGCATTACCAGGGCGCTGTTGCGCAGCGCGGGCATGTCGATGTCGACCTTGGCATCGGCGATCACCGCGCTGAAAAAAGCGGATTGGGTGGCGGCCAGCAGGTCTGGGATGAAGGCATAGCTCTCGGCCACTTCGGGCAGGGCCGGCCCTAGTGACACATAGCCGAATCCTGCCTCGAAAGCCAGTGTTTCCAGCGCCACGGCAGCTTCCACCGCCCGGCTCTGGGTAAGTGACCGCACCCAGAGCGGAAAGGGTGTGGTGGCCAGGCGCAAGGTCTGGATTTCATAACCGCTGTCTTCAAAGACGGTTTTGGCCGCCGCGGCGAATTTGCCCAACGGGGCGAACTGGCTAGCCTTGAGGGCTTGCCGCGGCGAAAAGAAGACGGTTAGCGAACGGATCTTCATGCGTGCGCCGCCTGCTGGCGCTGACGCACGATCTCGAACAGCAGGATGCTGCCCGCGGCAGCCACGTTGAGGGATTCCACGCTACCGGGCATGGGGATCTGTACCGGTTGCGGGTTTAGTTTGGCTGCTTCATGGCCGGCGCCGCGCGCTTCGCCGCCCAGGATGAGCGCCAATGGTTTGCTCAGGTCTTGCTTATCGTATGGTTCGCCTTTCCAGGCTTCAGCCAAGAATGATTGCAGGTCATATTGACGGACCACCTTGCTAATAGCGGCCCATTCCTGGGCAAGTATGGGTTGGTGAAAGTGCGCACCCATGCCGCTGCGCACGACTTTGGGGCTGAAGGCATCGGCGCAGCCAGGCGCCAGAAGCACTGCGTCGCAATCGGCTGCAGCCGCGCTGCGCAGGAGCGTGCCCAGGTTGCCGGGATCAGCCACTCCGTCCAGGATCAAAACAAAATTGAGCAGCTTGGGCAGCGCGGCGCCTTTGGCTTCGATTTCCAATAAAATACCCTGAGGCGTCTGGGTGTCGCTGGCAGCGGCCATCACTGCGGTGGAGACTTCCTCTGCCACACCGCGAGCTTGCAACGCGCGCACCAGGCCTTCGTGGCGCGCCGCCAGCTGGGCGGTAAACAGGGCCATGCGCAGCGGCCAGCCGGAGCGCAAGGCTTCTTCCGCTAGGCGCGCTCCATCCACAACAAAGGAGCCGGCTTCAGCCCGGCGTTTGGCTTGCCGCTGCAGGCCGCGAATATGCTGCACCTTGGGATTACGCACCGAACTGATCATGGTGAGTATTCTAATTCAGTGCAGTAGGCCGCGGAACCGAACCGGGTGTTAGAATGCGCGCTGGAGGAACCATGCCCGATCCGCGTGTTGAAAAGCTAGCCAAGACCCTGGTGGAGTATTCGGCTCAAGTCAAGCCTGGCGACTGGGTGGTGATTGCCAGCAATCCCATCGCCGAACCTTTGGTGCGCGAGGTGTTGCGTTATACCCTGCGGGCTGGGGGGCGACCTAGTGTGCTTCTGGGAATGGATTCCACGGCCGAAGTGTATTACGAGGAAGCTAATGAAGACCAGCTCAAATGGCTATCTCCCTTTGAACGGATGCCGCTTGAGGAAGCGGACGTTTTCATCAGCATCCAGGCTGCGGAAAACACCCGCGCCCTCACGGGAGCGGACACCAGCAAGATGCAGAAGCGCTCCGCGGCGCGCAAGAGTATCATGGATACATATATGCGTCGCGGCGCTTCTGGCGAATTGCGCTGGACGTTGACCCAGTTCCCCTGCCTGGCATATGCGCAGGACGCCGACATGAGCCTTAGCGATTTCGAGGACTTTGTTTACCGCGCCACGTTCGCCGACCAAGCAGACCCGGTGGCTTTGTGGAAAAAAGTGGAAACCAACCAGGAAAAATTGGTGCGCTGGCTCAATGGGAAAAAGGAAATGCACCTGCAAGGTCCCAACATTGATCTGACCCTCTCGATCGAAGGACGGCCATTTAAGATTTCGACCGCCACGCACAATATGCCTGGCTCAGAGATATTCACCAGCCCCGTCGAAGACGGGATGAACGGTTGGGTGAACTACAGCTATCCCGCTATTCGCCTGGGCCGAGAAGTGGAAGGCATCCGCCTGGAGTTTGAAAGCGGGAAGGTGGTAAAAGCCAGCGCAGAGAAAAACGAAGATTACTTGATCAAGATGCTGGACCAGGATCCCGGCGCTCGGGTCATAGGGGAATTAGGTATAGGCACCAACTACAGCATCGACCGCTTTACCAAGAGCATCCTTTACGACGAGAAGATCGGCGGCACGATACATACCGCGGTAGGCGCCGGGTACCCCGAAGTGGGTGGGCAGAACAAGTCTGCTCTGCACTGGGACATGATCTGCGATATGCGCATCGACAGCGAGATCCGCGTGGACGGCGAGTTGTTCTACAAAGACGGCCAGTTCCAGGTGTAGCTGACTGCAAAAGAAACAAAAAGGATGGCTCATTCGCCATCCTTTTTAATTTCCAATATTGAGTTTCTAGCTCGCTCGGCTTTGTTCCACCAGTACCTTGAATGCGTTGGGGTCAGTCACGGCAATCTCAGCTAGCATCTTGCGGTTAACGCCAATATTACTCTTCTTGAAAGCATTCATCAGCTGGCTGTAGGAAAAGCCATGCATGCGGGCGGCTGCGTTGATGCGCGTGATCCACAAGCTGCGCAGATCGCGCTTCTTGTTGCGCCGGTCACGATAGGCATAGAAGAGACTCTTTAACCGAGCTTCGTTGGCGCGCTTGAATAGTTTAGAGCGTGTGCCATACTGGCCTTTGGTGACCTTGAGGACGGCTTTATGCCGCTTACGGCGGGTGGTTCCTGTTTTTACTCGGGACATAGATTCCTTTACTTCGCCGTGCGGGAGTTCGGATTGGCCTTGTATTTGCTCATGTAAGGCGCCAACCGGCGGATTCGTTTAATATAGCTCTTGCCCTTCACCGGGATCATCTCGGTGAAAAGCGCCTTGGTACGATCCGAGGTGCGGCGGCGGAAATGGCTCTTACCACCCTTGGTGCGCACCAGCACACCGGAACCGGTCAAGCGAAAACGCTTGGCGGTGGCTTTATGGGTTTTCATGCGAAATTTCTTAACTGCCACGTTTGCTCCTCATTCTCAGCCGCCTTATTCTTCAGCGGGTTCAGGTTCTTTTCTAGTAGCCACCTTGGCGACGGTATCGCTGCCATCGTTGGGGGCCAGGATCATCAGCAAGGTGCGCCCTTCAAATGCGGGCGCCTGCTCAATGATCGACACATCTTTCAATTCAGCGGCAATCTCCTTCAGGTCCTGCAAAGCAATCTCCGGGTAATCCCGTTCGCGGCCTCGAAAACGGATCCGCACCCGGACTTTCTTCCCGTCCAGCAACCAACCCCGAGCTGCCCTGGTCTTGAAACCGCGGTGATGCTCGGTAGTCTTGGGACGCAGGCGGATCTCTTTGACTTCGATTTTCTTCTGAGCACGGCGCGCCTCGCGTTCTTTCTTCGTCCGCTCGTATGTGAACTTGCCGTAATTGACTACGCGGCAAACGGGAGGATTTGAATTGGCCGCCACCTCGACCAGGTCCATACTGGCATCCTGGGCTATCTTCAAGGCTTCTTCAATTGTGACGACCCCGCGATTTTCACCTTCGCCATCGATCAGGCGAACTTGTTTTGCGCGTATGGCTCTATTTACTCGATAGTCAGAAGTACTTATCTGTGTTTCTCCTCTGCCGCATGTCTGAGATCCTATTACAAGGGCGGGTCGCATCATACCATATCCCTGAATTGCCCGTCAACCAAACGCATCGACCGGCAACCCTGCGCACCTAAACTGCTGCTTTTGTGTTAAACAAAGAGAATTGCCAATATGCAGAAGATAGACTAAAGGACGAGAAATGGCCATCCCCTACGCCATGGTGGTCGAGGACGACCAGCAGATCGCCGGACTTTTCCAAAAAGCCTTGCAGGATGCAGGGTATCGCGCCGATATCATGGACAACGGACACAAAGCTCAGGCCAACCTGATGTTCACCAGCCCGGACCTGGTGCTGCTCGACTTGCATTTACCCAGTTTGGACGGCGGCGTGCTCATCCGGCAGATCCGCAGCCAGAACCGGCTGGTGCACACTCGTGTGGTGCTGATCACCGGAGATGGCAGTCTGGCGCAACGCTACGCGCAATACAGCGATGCCACGCTGGTAAAGCCAGTCGGTTACGAACAAGTGCGGCGGCTTGCCGAAGAGTTGAGTCCCATTTCGATATAGATACCTGAACAAAAAAAAACAGGGCTGCGATTTCGCAGCCCTGTTTTTGTTTGTGACAAGTAGATCACAGATCGATAGTTGCCGAATGGATGCCGGTGGCCCCGCTAGGCGCGGTGCCGCGCCGGTCCGTTATCTGCAGCTCACCGCTGCCGTCGTAGGCGCGCACCTGGATCGAGTTGCGGCCGCTCTCGTAGGGAAAGGCATAACGCCATAATTGCCAATTAAGCGGGCTTAGCGGCGGGCTGATCAGTTCAGCTTCACCCCAGTTTCCTTCATTTACCTGCACTTCCACTTTACTGATCCCTTTGGCGCTGGCCCAGGCGATACCGCCACAGAGCGCCATATCGGATTCGCCCTGGTCAGGGTCGACCAGCACTGTGTCCACCACTGACACCGTGTTCACATACGCTTCGCGGTCCCAACCGCGATCCACCCAGTACCCGTCGACACGCTCGGCCACCAATTCGATATTCTCGATCCATTTAGGTTGTTTCATGCCATAGCGATCGGGGATATAAACCCGCAGCGGAAAACCGTGCTCGTAGGGGAGCAGCTCATCATTCATTGCGTATACCAGCAGGCAGCGCTCATCCTGGATATCTTCCAGGGTGACAAATTCGTAAAAGCCATCTGTCGAGGTGATATAAGCTCCCGCTGCATTGGCTTGCACCCCAGCGCTGGCCAGCAGATCAGCGAAGCGGACGCCTGTCCAGCGGCTGGAGGACGTCAGGTCGCCCCCGATGGGATTGGAGATACATTGCATGGTGAGGATCTGCGTCTGGGCGGGCATGTTGCGAATTTCCTGCAAAGTCAGTTCCATTTGATTGTCGACCAGACCGTTCACATGCAAGCGCCAAACATCTTCATTCACTTCTGGCGGGCGGGTGTTGATATCAATGCGATAAAAGTTGTCGTTTGAGGTTAATTCCGGCCGGGTGCCATCGATAGGAGCGGGGCGCGCGGCCAATTCCCCGGGAGAGGGTGAAGCCGCCGGCCCAGAGGTAAGCCCAGCTCCAAAAGGGTCATCGCTACTTAGTGGCTGAGGCGCGCTTTCGCCAGCCACTGAAGGTAGTCCGCTGACGCCGAAGATCTTGCCAAGTCCCCAGGCGCCTACCGCGGCAACCGCCAGGCCCGCCCCGCTGACGGTAAGGAATTGCCGCCGGGAGAGATTTGGTGTCGCCGCTTGTACCGCCGGTAAAGCAACGCTCCGGATCAGCCAGGCCAAACCCCAGCCCCAGGACACAAACACAAGGGCCAACCAAATATGGGCCAAGCCGGAAAGCTGGGCATTGCCAAGCGATGTTTCGATGAGCAGGGTGATGGCTAGGAGCAACAAGCCGCCAGCCTGCCCGAAAAGAATGAGGCTGCGCTTTGGCCTGCCAGCTTGCCAGCCCAGCAGGGAGCCAAACACCACTCCGCCAGCTACCAGTTGCAGGATAGCAATAACCTGTTCGGCAAGTTTGGCTGCGGTTGAAATATCCCCGATAGGCAGAAAACCCTGCAGGAAACGAATGCCGGCAACCATGGTGCTGATCACTGTGCCGATCAGCCAGCCCGGCAAGGTACGCGCCATCCAATCAAATATATCAAAGGGGACGAAAGGAAAGCCAAACAGACTGTCGCCCAGAGAGAGAAAACCAATCAGGGTCAGGCTGCTCAGGGCACCCAGGAGAGCGCCAATTAATACAAGAGATCTAGGCTCAGACGGTTTTTCATTTGTCATGGCGAACGGCTCCAGAATTTATTATAAAGTGGGCTGGCCAGGAGCCATGTTAACGCTCCATGAGATAGGCTTGTATCTGAACCTCTGCTAAAATGCAGTACGCCTAATTAGTTTTTAAAGGAGTAACCATGAAAAGGGAATTTGCATTCATAATCGTCATTACGTTAGTTTTGATTTTGCAGGCCTGTGCTGGGGTGCCTGCCGCAGCCGTAGATCCGATCGATGAAGGTGACCAAGCTGGCGTGCCGGATACCGGAGGTGGATTGGCTATTGCTGGGGCTAATACCCTGGACTTGAGCAACCCGGATAATTTCAGCGAGATGCCCGGCAACTATCAAATCACGATGGACTTTCGCTTTGAAGCCGTCCAAGCCGACGGTACTCCGCTGACCAGTTCGTGGAGGTTGGACGGCGTGAACCAGGTAGAGCCGCCAGCCAACCGGTATACCTTCACCGGTACAGGCGCGGCCAGCATACAAGGCAGCGGCCTATTTGAGATCACCACCATTGGCGAGCAGACCTACTTTTTCACCAGCCAGATGGGTTGCATCAATATGTCGGTGGATACCGCTGATACACCTTTCGATACCATGGTTGATACCGGCGGCATGTTAGCCAATCAAGCCACCCGCGTACTGCCTGATGAAATTATCAATGGAGTGCCGGTTTATCACTACGCCATCACCCAGGATAATTTAGACCTCGACGATCCGACTTCTATGGACATCAGCCAGATCACCAATGGGGCTATCTATGTCGCCAAGGATGGCGGCTATGTGGTGCGCATGTTGCTTGAGGGTCGCGGCGTGAGCAGCCTGTTGGCTGGCGACGAAACCCTTGAAGGCGACATTCTCTACCAGCTGGATTTCACCCCGGTGCCATCGGTAGGCGAGATCACCTTACCCGAGGGTTGCGTAGGTGCTACTGAATCCGATTTCCCCATGCTGCCGGATGCCAGCAATACGGCTTCCTTCGCCGGGTTCCTGAGTTACAGCACCGCCTCCGAACTAACAGCCGCATCTGATTTTTACAAATCTGAAATGGCTGCTGCCGGGTGGACCCTGACGGACGAATCTCTTATAGCCAACTTTGTCACTCTTCGATTCAGCATGGGAGCTCGCACCGTGAGTGTCGTCGTGTCCTTCGATGCAAACTCATCCTTGAGCAATGTAGTCATCGGAGAAGAGTAGATCGCATAATCGAAACCACAAACAAGAGCGGCCTAATGGCCGCTCCTTTATTTTTAAAAGCGTGATGCGCAGATTTGCGTTTAATTGTGCTAATTCTTTGATTATCGAGCACCTATCCTTGGGCGGAGGGATAGGCGAATTTGTGACAATTGAACGGGTTTGCTAGGCGCCAGCTTGCCTGGTATTCATGCGCGCTATGCGGGCATAGTCACGCCAGCTGATCAACTTATGGGTTTGCTCGTCCCATAAATGCAGAAAGATGCTTTTGAACGAGCTTAAGATGGTTATGGTCTTCACCTGCTGGAAGGTGGGGTTGTCGTAATGCGCCTTCTCCAGGTTGTAATTCGGGATCTTGGGGCTAAGGTGGTGCAAATGGTGGAAGCCGATGTTGCCGCTAAACCACTGCAGCAGTTTGGGTAACTTGAAGAAGGAGGAGCCGCGCAGCGCCGCTTCGGCGTAATTCCATTCGTCGTGCCAGCGCCAGTATGTATCTTCGAATTGGTGCTGCACGTAGAAGAGATACACGCCGATCGAAGACGAGAAGATCATCAGCGGCAACCACATGGCAATCAATTGCCAAAAGCCGATCCAAAGACCCGCGCCTAGGAAGATGAGGGCCAGCATCAGGTTGGTGAAATAAATACTCTGCTTCTCGCGTTCCTGCCCTTTTTCAAAGTCGGTCGGGAAGCGGTTGAGCACGATGAAGAGGATGGTGGGACCAATGATGAAAAGCAGCAGCGGGTGGCGGTAAAAACGATAGCGGATTTTTCTCCACGCGGGAAGCGCTTTGTATTCTTCGACGGTCAGGGTTTCGACATCGCCGAAGCCGCGGAAGTCGAGGTCACCGGAGGAGGCGTGGTGTTTGGCGTGCGAATTGCGCCAGGCATAGTAGGGGGTGAAAGTAATCACGCCCAGGAAGGTCCCCACTAAATTATTCAGTTTCGTCTCTTTAAAGAAAGAGTTGTGCCCACAGTCGTGTTGAATGATGAAAATGCGCATCAAGAACATGGCGTTCAAGAGTGCCAGACCCAGAGTAAGTAGGTAATTAATGCTCAGACTGAAATACATCATTACCCAGAGCACAAAGAAGGGCACCGAGCTGTTGACCATCTGCCAGATACTTTTCCATGGATCGGGGACTGTGTAGGGTTTGACCAGCTCAACCCAGGCGGGTTGTTTATTGGTTTTAGTTATTTCTTGCATAAAGCAAAAAGCTCCGATCTCTTAGGCGATAGGCTATTTTAGCAGGGGAAGAACGAAAAGGAATGAGTAATATGTCATGAATAGGCGTGAGCCCTAGTTATGCTTAGATAGTCGCCAACCTCCCTTTATAATTCTTGTCCCAATGAATTCCCCTAAGATTGTCATCCTTGGCGCTGGACCGGCCGGCCTGGGCGCTGCCATGCGCCAGCGCCAG
>JBBDXQ010000077.1:0-20136 GCA_040902265.1 Anaerolineales bacterium | reverse complement strand
ATCCGAGAACGTGGCGAACTGCTCCAGGATGAAGTCCCGCGATTGCTCGAAGGTGTACACCGTATCGGTCTTCCCCATGGGGGCAAACAAGTCGTACCAGGGCAGCTGCTTCCTTCCCAATTTCTTGGCCTTGGCCAGGAAGTAGCGCCGGAACATGGGGAACGAATCGCGCATCGCATCCAGCATGGCGTCGAGCGCTTGCCGGTCGATGCGGGCAGTGTCGATGGAGGCGTGTAGCGCGTCCTTGCGGCCGCGGCGCTTATCCACTGTGTTCACTTCACCCTTCACTCCATTGAGCGCCGCCGCAAATGGCTCCTTGTTGGCTTCCCAGGCTGCCATTTCGGCTTCATAGCCGCGTTTACGGGTATCCGCGTCGGGATGGTTACGCAGGTTGATCAGGGCGGGCATGGGTAGCTTTTGCTTCTTGCCATCCAATACGATCTCAACCGACAGCTGCGAGGTGGTGGTGTTCTGCAATTTGGTCCAGGCGTTAGCGCCGCTGAGAGTAAGTTCTGCGGCCAGGTCTTCTTCTGCCTGGCTCATCAGATACTGGCTCTGCTGATGAGTTTCCTTCAGGTAGAAAGCATGGTTTGCCAGGGTGCCCGGCCTTGCGACCAGGCCTGGCAGCTGGCCGCCCATGCCGCTTACCCATCCGGCAAAGGCCACGCCTTGCTTGCGGATTCGCACGCCATGCAGCTCGAGCTCGGACTCGATACGGCGGGCTTCCTGGTTGAAGGAGTCGGTCGAGGTAAACGAGGCCACGTAAGCGCCCAAGGTATTGTATAGGCGCAGGATCGCATTGCGTTTATCCAGCAATTCGGTCATCACGCGGGCTAGCTCTTCAAGGTCTCCTTGAGCGGGGCCGCTCTCGTTCTTCTCGATGCGGTGGCTTTGCATGAAGGAATCCAACTCGTCCAACTGCGTCGCCAGGTCCTGCACCCCAGCCTCGAACTGGTCGCTGGATAGACCCGGATATACATTGTTCAAGTCCCAGCGCGGCACAGCGCCTAAATTAATGACTTTTTGTTTTACCGGCTTGGCTGACTTTTTTCCGGCCTTTATAGGCCTGGTAGCTTTCTTTATGGATTTCGCCGGTTTAGAGGGTTTAGTCTTCTTAGCTGCTTTTGCCTTGGAGGATTTGCCTGCCTTTTTTGCCTTGGTTGCCATGGGAGATCCTTTACGAGAGTTGGGATGGATGAGAATTTGAATTGGACTCCAGGTCACGAATCGGGGAGGTTTTCGAGTAGGAGGTGGGCAGAGAAGGTCGCCCAATCTTCCTCGCCGCTGGCGGTCTTGTGGTCCTGGCTGCTTCGCTCCAGGAGCGCTGCTAAGCGGTCGCTATCCGGCTCGCTAGCAATTAAGCCAGCCAACCCGTTGTCCAGAAGGTATTGGGCATACCAGGTGCACCATTGTTCGTCGCGACTGCCACCAAGTTCCATGCTTTTAAAGTCGTGATGCGCAGCTTGGGCGTTACGCAAAAGATCGGCGAGCTTGCTTTGTTCAAGATCAGCCATTATATTTTGATTATAACGCTATCATCCCCTCCCCTTTGAAGGGAATAGATGAGGCGCGGTAATTTAAATACGCGTCATTGCGCTGGCGAAATCCCTGCCCGTCGGTTGTTGGAAGACGCGTAAACCAAACTCCGGGACTACAGCCAACAGGTGATCGAAAATGCTCGCCTGGATGGCTTCGTACTGTTCCCAAACGGTGGTGTCCGTAAACACATAGATCTCCAGCGGCAAGCCGGTTGGCCCGGGGTCTAGCTGGCGCACCATGACCGTTAGATCCTTGCGTACATCCGGCCTGTTCTTGAGGTAAGCCTCCACGTAGGCCATAAAAGCGCCAACATTCGTGGAACGCGGCAAGCCACTAGCCGTTGCATCTTCTGCTCCCCAACTGCGTTGGGCGACATAGTCTTTCAGCAGATCGAATTGTTTTAGATGTTCCAGCACTTCATGGTCTCCGAAGCGGACAGTTTGAATGTCAATGTAAAGCGAACGCTTAACGCGCCGGCCACCGGTCTGGCTCATCCCCCGCCAGTTCTTGTAGGACACTTCCATCAGTTTATGGGTAGGGATCACGGTGAAGGTCTTATCAAAGTTTTGGATCTTGATAGTATGCAGAGACATATTGGTGACGTCTCCATCGGCATTGAAGCTGGGCACTTCAATCCAATCGCCCTCTTTGACCAGGTCGTTGGCCGCTATTTGCACACTGGCGACCAGCGATAGGATGGTGTCTTGAAAGACGAGTAATAGCACCGCGGTCAGCGCACCTAACCCACTTAGCAGCAATACCGGAGATTCATCTGTAACCAACGCTACGCTGAGGATGAGTCCGATGGCAACGAACAGGATTTTGACCAAGTCCAAATACCCTTGGATGGCAACGCCTGAATAAGTCGCCCGGCTCTCGTAGATCAGGTTAACCGCATTGAGCAGAGAATTGATGGTAAAGATGGATAACCACAGGATTAAAAACAACGATCCTTTGCTCAAAATGGGTTCACTATCAGGCCATACATTCGAAAAGTAATGCAAGATCAATAATGGAGCTAGGGCAGCCAACCGGTAGGGACGCAGGTGCTTTACCAGGATATCGTCCCATTGGTTACGCGTGCGCGTCGTCAAATAAATAAGCCCGCGAGCTACGAATAAACGGGCGATAAGATAAGCCAGGAAGGCGCCACCAGCCACGGCCAGGGTGGGATTGAGCGGATTGCTTTGCAGCCAGTCTGTTATGAACTCTGGGATCATGGTTTCCTTGTTGGGATCTGTGGGGGCAACCGCTTCATTTCGAAAGTGTCAGTAATATGGGCGTAACCGTAGCCCGCCAGGCGTCCCACCGGCTGCAGGGCGCCGATATCGATTTTGTAGTCGGGCAGCAGCACATCGTCGGACACGTGCAGGTGCACGATCTCGCCGATCACGATCCAGCCCGAACCCGGCAGCCCATCGCCGATATCCACGATCTGGCGCAGCTGGCACTCGAAATTCACCGGGCTTTCCGCCACCCGCGGCGGTTTCACTTTTATCGAGGCCGCTTGGGTGAGGCCGGCAAACTCGAATTCGTTTACCTCGGGCGGCAGTTCGGTGGCGGTCTTATTCATGGCTTCGGCAGTGGCCTCGGTGACCACATTGATCACGTATTCACCGCCGGTGCGGATGTTGCGCAGTGTGTCCTTGCTCGCGCCGTCCAGGCCGCGCACCCCCGGGCAAAAAAGCAAGGTGGGTGGCCGGGTGCACACCGCGTTGAAGAACGAGAAAGGCGCCAGGTTGGGCTGCCCTTGCTCATTGATCGTGGATACCCAGGCGATTGGCCGGGGTACCACGCTGCCTAATAAAATGCGATTTAGCGCATTGCCTGCGATGTCGGCTGGGTTGATTTCCATAGAAAAGGAAGCAGGAGCTTATCCGGCTGTAAAAAAACTGCCTTCTCCGTCATTTTCCAACCAGGTGTCCTGGTACCCGGGTTTTTCCATTTCCAGGGCTTCGCTGGTGAGATGCAGTGGGTGAAAAGTGTCCACCATCACAGCCAGCTCGTCGGTGCGCTTAGCGCCAATGGAGGCCTCTGTGGCGCCAGGCTGCGGGCCATGCGGCAGGCCAAAGGGATGCAGGGTGATATCGCAGCGGTCGATGCTCTTGCGCGACATGAAGTTGCCTTCGGCGTAGTAGATCACCTCATCGGATTGCACGTTGGAGTGGTTGTAGGGCGCTGGGATGGCGTCCGGGTGATAGTCGTATAGCCTCGGCACAAAAGAGCACAGCACGAAATTGCGCCCCTGGAAGGTTTGATGGGTAGGGGGCGGAAGATGCAGAGCGCCGGTGCGCGGCTCAAAGTTGTGGATACTAAAAGTCCAGGGATATAGGAAGCCATCCCAGCCCACCACATCGTGGGGGTGGTGGTCCAATATATGGCGGCTGAGGCTATCTCGCACTTTCACGCGCACCTCGAATTCGCCGCGGTCGGTATGCGTATCCAACTGGCGTGGTACTTTGATATCTCGCTCAGTGTAGGGAGCATGCTCTAGTAATTGGCCGTATTCGTTGCGGTAGCGGCGCGGGGGCTCGATATGGGAAGGGGTTTCAACTACAAAAAAGCGTGCTTCCTTGCTGGAGAGTTCCAGCTTCCAGGTGGTGCCAAACGGGATAACCAGGTAATCGCCTTCCACGAACTCCAGCACACCAAACTGGCTGCGCAGCACACCGCTGCCTTCGTGCGTGTACCAGCATTCATAAGCCTGTGAATTGCGATAGAAATAATCCATGCTTTTTGTGGGGAGGCTGATGCTCAGGGTCACATCATTGTTGCCCATCAAAGTGCGCCTGGCAGACACTGCATCCCCGTCCTTGGGTGCGTCGTTGGTTTTAAAGGCGCGGTGGCGGATAGCGCCGAATTCCACGTAGGAAGGTAGCGTGGGGCCGATGAGTTCGACTGTTTTTATGCGCGGCGGAAGGAAGTGATGATATAGCAGAGATTGAATGCCGGAAAATCCTTCCAACCCCATCACCTCTTCGCGGTATAAGCCTCCACCGTTAGCTTTCTTGAACTGGGTGTGTCGTTTCTTTGGAAGCTCCCCTAATGAATGGTAGAAAGGCATGCGCGCACTCCTTTAGGAGGATCCGATCTTATTGGCAAGTTTTCCTATTCCTTCGATTTCCAGCTCCACCTCATCCCCATTGTTTAGCCAAGGGCCCTCTCCCTTGGTAATTTCTAAAAGGCAGCCAGTCCCTACCGTCCCCGACCCAATCACGTCTCCCGCGAAAAGGGTCACACCTTCCGACGCGCGCGCGATCAGATCGCCAAAGGAGTAGTAAATATCGCTCCAATTGCCACGCGAGCGTTCTACTCCATTCACTCGCGCCACCATGGCGGCGTTATACACGCCCGGCCGCTCGGTCTTGAGTGTGGCGAATTCATCTGGGGTCGCAATACATGCGCCCAGGCTGGTGCCAAAGTCCTTACCCTTGGCCGGTCCCAGGCCCACCTTCATCTCTTTGCGTTGCACATCCCGCGCCGACCAGTCGTTCATGATAGTAAAACCGAAGACGTGCTCCATCGCTTTATCTGCTGAAATATCGCGGCCAGGTACGCCGATAATAGCAGCCACCTCCAACTCGTAATCAAGTGCCTGGGTGTAGGCAGGTATGGCCAGGTCCTCACCCGGCCCCAGGATGGTATGCGGGTTGGTGAAATAAAAGACCGGGAATTCGTACCACTCTTCAGGTACCTCCCGGCCGCGGTTACGGTTGGCCGTCTTTACATGCGTTTCGAAGGCATAAAAATCTCGCAGGGTGGGTGGATTGGACAGCGGCGCCTTCAAGGTTACCTGCTCCAGCGGCCAGACCGATTGCGTACTGCGCGCTAATCCTTCGGCAATAGCCCAGGTATCCGGGCCGGACTGGATCATCGAAAGCATGTCGGTGGGCAAGTCGCCGCGCGCCAACGAAACGACGCGATCTTCCGCGATCAGTGCGCCCAGCCGTGTGCGCTGCTCGCCGGGAGCGACAAATGTTATGTAGCGCATGGCCTGCCTTAGCCTCCGAATGGATCCAGGTTGCCGCGGCGGTCCTGCTCCAACTCCAGGGCTTCGAACAAAGCTTTGAAGTTGCCCTTGCCGAACCCCCGGCTGCCATGCCGCTGGATGACTTCGATGAACGAAGTGGGCCGGTCCTGGATAGGGCGGGAGAAGATCTGCAGCAAATAACCCTCATCATCCTGGTCCACCAGGATGCCAAGTTCGTTGATCTTGTCGAGTGGTTCCTTGACTATGTTGCCTACCCGCTCTGGCAGTTGTTCGTAATAGGTATCCGGCACGCGCAGGAATTCGATCCCATTGGCCTTCAGTTTGGTGACGGTTTCAATGATGTCGCCGGTTGCCATGGCGATGTGTTGCACCCCCGGGCTCAGGTAGTAATCCAGGTATTCTTCGATCTGGCTCTTTTTCTTGCCGTCCGCTGGCTCGTTGATCGGGAACTTGATGCGACCATTGCCATTTTCCATCACCTTGGACATCAGCGCAGAGTATTCGGTGCTGATGTCCTTGTCATCGAAATGCATCAACTGCCGGAAACCCATCACGCGGTGGTAGAAATTAACCCAGTGGTTCATCTTGCCTAACTGCACGTTGCCTACCACGTGGTCGATGGCTGCCAGTCCGGCGCCTTCGGCATCTTTTTCCAACGGTTGGTAGCCAGGCGCAAAAGGTCCCGTATATTGGCTGCGGTCAACGAACATGTGCAGCACCTCACCATAGGTGTGAATGGCCGCGCTACGCAATATGCCGAAATCATCTTTTTCCTCGCGGGGTGCCCAGGCGCTCTGGCCGCCGCGTGTGGTCGTGGCTTTGTATGCCTGCTCCACATCCTTCACTTGGATGGCGATCACCTTGACGCCGTCCCCATGCGTCAGGTGGTGGCCGGACATATGGTGCGTGGGGCCATAAGGCGCAGACACCACGATACGGATCTTGCCGGATTCCAGCACGTAGGACGCAAACTCGCGGTTGCCGGTTTCCAAGCCAGAATAAGCTGCTGGCTTGAATCCCATCCCTTTCCACCAGAAATACATGGCTTGTTTGGCGTTGCCTACATAGAAATGTAAATGGTCGATAGCTTGGATCTGTAGAAAATCGCCTTCTTCCGTCATCGGACGGCTTTCAGGCTGTTTTACTTGCACCATAGGCGAACCTCCAGGGTGAAGATGGTTAATTATAGTTCCTCTTGCCCTGCCTATCAACGAGCTTAGCCAAAGAGGACTATCGGCCTACGGTTGAGTCCAACCTGCGGATGTTAAAATCAATGTCCTATCATGGCAGCATCCAAAAAGCTGGTTAAGCCCCTGACCCCTTTCCGCCGTCCGCTCATCCTTTGCCTGGCCGCCTTGGTCCTGGCTGCCTGCTCCAGCGGAAGCCAACCCAGCCCGCTGGGCGATACCAGTCCCTACATTATTGAGCCTGTTTTCCAGGAATTCTACGACTTCCTTGGCGGGCAAAACCGGCTAGGACTTGCCCTTACGCCGGTGATCATCGAGGGCAATATTCAGAAGCAATATGTAGATTCCGCCCTGTTGCTTTATAACCCTGGGCTACCTCCCAGCGAGCAGTATTCCCTGGCCCCCTTGGGCGATCTTCTAGGTGTCTGGGATCAGCCCGTTGCCAATGCCGACTTGCAGGGTGCTCTGGTTGTGGATGGCTATATAGTTTATGAAGGGTTTGCGTCCCTATATGAGGAGCTGGGTGGCAGGCGTTATGTGGGTAAGCCGTTAACCGGTGTGCGCTACGCCGCTGAACAGGACCGGGTGGAGCAATATTTCCAGAACCTGGGCTTTTTTATGCAGCTGGATGAACCCGGCCGGGTGCGCTTGATTGCCTATGGCCAGTTGACCTGCGGGGCGATCTGCGACGCGCCGGCGGGCAACCCAGCCGCCATCATCAAGATCGAGCTTCCTTACGGGGAACCCTTCATCAGCACCGTTTCCCGGCTGGGCGATGGCTTCGTTGGGTCGCGGCTGGCCGGGCCTTATCAGGCAGCGGATGGCAGCCTGGAAGTAATCTACGAAAACCTGGTCTTATATGCCAGCCCAAACCAGGCTCAGACCGCCGCGGTGCGCCCCATCCTGGCGTTGATCGGCATCGCTCCAGATCCCATGGTGACCTTGCTGGATAATCCCAATATTTTGTTCTATGGCATCGATGGTGAATTTGGCTACAACGTGCCCATCTTCTTTAGCGATTACATTGCCCAGCATGGCGGTTTTGAATTGTTCGGCCAGCCCATCGCCGAGATCAAGATGCAGGCGGATGGCAGCGCCACCCAATGCTATGCTAACGCCTGCCTGCGTTATGCGCCCGGCATCCCAGTGACGCCTCTGCCTATGGGTGCTGAATACAAAGCGCGCGTCTATGACCAACCCGCAGCCCAGCCGCCAGCCGCGGCAGGCGAGATTCGCATTCGCGTCTGGGAGGATCGCTCGCAGATCAGTTCTGCGGAACAGCAAGTGATTCATGCCAGCCTGTTCGCGGGCACTCAACTGCTCGCCGGCCTCCAGCCTTACCTGGAGCTGAGCCTGCCCGGCGGCAGCACCAGTATCTACCAGTTCCCACCCAGCGACGCCGGTGGCCAGACTCAGATCGTCCTGCCGCCAGTCCGCGGGCAGAACGGCACCCTGGTGCCCTACAAGGTGTGCTTGGAGGGTTTTGGCGCGGCTGCGGTCTGTGCCAGCGAATCGTATATGATCTGGGGAAATTAGTCTTCGTCATGGAAAGGTGAGCTGATATGAAAAGTGAAGATGTCGTTGTCCTGATGAACAAGCATGTGGAAATGAAAAGCCAACTATCGCTCATCGAATCTGAAAAGCAGCGGCTGATCAATGAAGCCATGCCAGCCGAAGTGCGCCAGAAGGTTAAAGAGATCGAAATCGAATTTGAGGGAAAAGTGGAAACTGCTCAGGCCGCGCTGGTAAAAAGCGAAGAAGAAATAAAAGCTGGTGTGGTTTCAGTGGGCAAGACTCTGGAAGTTAAAGGGCTCAAGGCCAACTTCCATTCAGGACGGGTTTCTTGGGATGCAAAAGGCTTGGATGGCGTTATGACTACCAACCCGGAGATCGCCAGCGTGATCGGCCAATATAAAAAGAAGGGCAATGATTACGCCTCCTTCAGGTTTGAAGAATAAAACTCTAAATTCCGCATAGACATTAGGTTTGAGTGCACGAGCAGAAAAGCCGCTGGCAGATGCCAGCGGCTTTTACTTTGACTTTGTTGTTAGTTTCCCAGGCTTTTGAACGAACCTTGGATCGGGAATGTGCGCCCATCCGGCCCAGCAGCCGGCAAAGGCAGGCACGGTTTGAAGCATTAGGGATGATAGACGCTTATGTGTCATGAAGCTCCTTTTGAAGAATTCTACAGGTTTGTCAGGTTCTGGCGGGGTGGTTTGCGTCGCCTACATTTTTTGATAGCTCCTGATAGCCTGCTCACGGCTTAATAGAGTAGTGACCGCAAGCTCCTCCCGTCTGCCGGGCTTCTACAACTTACCTCTGGCCGATCGGCTAGCCCGCCTGCGCGCTTTGGGTGCGCTCACCGAAAAGGAGCTGGCCGCCCTCGCCACCGGCGGTCTGACTGCCGAAGCTGCTTCCCCCATGATCGAGAATGTAGTTGGCACCTTTAATCTTCCGCTCGGCTTGGCCCTCAACTTTGTGGTCAATGGCCGCGAGGTGCTGGTGCCAATGGCCATCGAAGAGCCTTCCGTGGTGGCCGGCGCCTCGTTCATGGCCAAACTTGCCCGTGCCGGCGGAGGCTTCCGCGCCTTTGCGGACGAGCCCGTCATGATCGGGCAAATACAATTATTGGAGGTTGACCTCACCACCGCCGGCGCAAAGCTTAAATCCGCTAAAGCTGAGCTTCTCGCCGAGGCTGCTCAGGTCGATCCAGTATTGCAAAGGCTTGGCGGCGGCCCACGCGATCTTGAGGTCCGCCGCATCGAGGAATCGCCAGTCGGTCCCTTCCTCGTCCTGCATCTCATCTACGACGTGCGCGATGCCATGGGCGCCAACGCGGTCAACACCGCCTGCGAGCGCCTGGCGCCTCGCATTGAAGCCCTCACCGGCGGGCGCGTGCATCTGCGCATCCTCAGCAACCTGGCAGACCGCCGTCTCGCTCGCGCCGCGTGCACCATCCCACTCAAGGAGTTGGCCTTCGCTACTTTCTCGGCCGAGCAGGTGCGCGACGGCATCATCGAGGCCTGGGCTTTCGCCGCCGCCGACCCTTACCGCGCAGCTACGCACAACAAGGGCATCATGAACGGCGTGGACGCCGTGGCCATCGCCACCGGCAACGACTGGCGCGCTGTGGAAGCTGGCGCGCACGCATACGCAGCCCGTTCAGGTCGTTATACTTCACTCAGCACCTGGGGCCAGGATGCTGCCGGCGCACTGGTGGGTAGCCTGGACCTGCCGATGGCGGTTGGCATCGTAGGCGGCGCCACCAAAGTGCATCCCAGCGCCCAAGCCGCCCTCAAATTGATGGGAGTGCAAACCGCCGCCGAATTGGCGCACATCATCGCCTCCGTAGGCTTAGCCCAGAATCTGGCAGCCTTGCGTGCCTTGGCAACCGAAGGCATTCAGCGTGGTCATATGAGCTTGCACGCCCGCCAAGTGGCCATCGCTGCCGGAGCGAAGGGTGCCGATATCGAAAAACTGGCAGGCCAGCTGGTGAAGGAAAAGACCGTGCGTGTAGACCGTGCTGAACAGATATTAAAGGAGTGGCAGCATGACCATTCAAAGTGAAGAAAGCATTCAATGGAAGCTGCATCTCAAGTCCTCGCCGGAGCGTGTTTTTGAACGCCTATCCACGGACGAAGGCCGCGCCAAGTTCTGGGCAGAATCTGCTGAAGAGCATGATGGCTTTGTTCATTTTGTATTCCCTGGACAAGTGGAGTGGAAAGGCAGGATCCTGGCGAAGGAATACCCACACAGGTTCTCCGTCGAATACTACGGGCATAGCACCGCAACTTTTGAGCTTCGCTCTGACGGGTCTCATGGCACGGAACTGACTCTCACCGATCAAGGCGTGCCTCTGCAAGATCGCACCCAGGTGATCGCTGGCTGGGTCTCAGTGCTAATGGCTCTTAAAGCCAGTATTGATTTCGGCTTTGATCTGCGCAACCACGACCCACAAAGAACCTGGCACCAGGGATATGTTGAGAATTAAAAGAGACCAATATGGAAACCATTGACCATAACCACGAACACGCTCACTTGCTGAAGCCGGAACATCCCGTCGGCATTGTAGGCTATGGCGCTTACGTGCCGCGCTATCGCCTGCCTGCCAGTGAAGTGGCCCGTATCTGGACAAATGGCACCGGGGGCTTGCCCATCATTGAGAAGTCCGTGCCCGGTCTGGACGAAGATGTTGCCACCATGTCTATCGAGGCCGCTCGCAACGCGCTGGCCCGCGCCCAGATCAACCCACGCGATTTGCGCGCCGTGTGGGTCGGCTCCGAATCGCATCCCTACGCGGTCAAACCCACCTCCACCATTGTGGCCGAAGCCATCGGCGCGGTGCCCAGCACCCAGGCCGCCGATTGGGAGTTCGCCTGTAAAGCCGGTACCGAAGCCATGGTGGCCGCCATGGGTTTCGTCGCATCCAAGATGGCGCGCTACGCCCTGGCCATCGGTATGGATACCGCTCAGGGCCGCCCCGGTGACGCATTGGAGTACACCGCCGGGGCAGGTGGCGCGGCTTTCGTGATTGGGCCGGAGGAAGAGTCGCTGGCCGAGATCGAATCTTCGTATTCCTTCGTCACCGACACGCCGGACTTCTGGCGCAGGCAATACGCCAGGTACCCGGAGCACGGCCAACGGTTCACCGGTGAGCCTGCTTATTTCAAGCACATAACCTCCGCAGGTGAAGCTATGTTCGAGGCGACTAGTACAAAGCCCGAAGACTACACCTATGCTGTCTTCCACCAACCCAACACTAAATTCCCTCAGCGCGCCGGCGCCATGCTGGGTTTCAAACCGGAGCAGATCGAAACCGGGTTGCTCGTGCCGCGCATTGGCAACACCTATTCCGGCGCTGCCATCATCGGGCTCACCGCCATCTTGGACGTCGCCAAGCCCGGCGAGCGCATCATGCTGGTGTCCTTTGGGTCCGGTGCCGGATCGGATGCCATGGTGCTGCGCGTCACCGAGCGCATCAGCGGAAAGCCGCAGTTGGCCACCAGGACCGAAGAGTACATCTCCCGGCGCACCGAGATCGACTACGCTGAATACGTGCGCATGCGCGGAAAGTTGACCATGAAATAATGAGATTCGAAATTAGCGACTTGAGCAACACAGATCCAGTCTACACATTCTGTTCTTTAGGAGCTCTATGACCAAGGTTGTCATCGCCGGTATCGGCCAGACCCCAGTCAATGAGCAGTGGGATGTCTCACTGCGCGAGTTGGGTCTGCAAGCCATGGAAGCTGCCATGTTGGATGCTGGTGGTCTGCGTCCCAACGCGCTGTACGTAGGCAACATGCTCTCCGGCGCACTTTCCCATCAGGCGCACCTTGGCGCCATGCTGGCTGATTTTGCCAGCCTCACCAGCATCGAAGCGACCACGATCGAAGCCGCTGGCGCTTCGGCTGCCATGGCTCTGCGGGTTGGCTTCCTGGCAGTGTCCTCCGCTCTGGTGGACGTTGCCCTCGTGTTGGGTGTCGAAAAGCTAAGCGACCAGATCCCTTCCCAGGTGGAGAGCGGGCTGGCCATGGGCAGCGATGCCGATTACGAAGCCGAGCAGGGCCTCACGCTCACCGCGCAGGCTGCCATGTTAGCCCAACGTTACCTGCATGAGTTTAAAGTACCGGAGCATGCCTTGGGCGGCTTCCCACTCACTGCCCACGCAAACAGCGCCCACAACCCCAATGCCATGTTCCGCAAAGCAGTAAAAGCCGAGACGTATGCCAGGGCTGGCATGCTAAGTGTGCCGTTAAATTTGTTCGATATTGCCCCCAACGCGGATGGCGCCGCGGCATTATTACTTACCCGCGCCGAGCTGCTGCCGCCCAAGTTTCCTCATCCCCTGGTAGAGATCGTCGGCTCCAGTGCGGTTACCGACACACTCGCTCTGCACGACCGCCCTGATCCGCTCACGTTCAATGCCGCCCGTATTTCTGTGGAACGCGCCTGCGCCCAGGCTGGGATCCTGCCCAGCGACGTCGATCTATTCGAACTTTTCGATGCCTTCTCTATTTACAGCGCGCTCTCATTAGAAGCGGCTGGCTTTTCGCCGCGCGGCCAGGGCTGGGAGTGGGCGCAGAACGGCGCTATCTCGCTGACTGGCAAACTACCTGTCTCTACCATGGGTGGCCTCAAGGCGCGCGGTTTCCCCGGCGGCGCCACTGGTGCCTACCAGGCCGTCGAAGCCGCCCTGCAATTGCGCGGCCAGGCGGGTGGGGCACAAGTAGCTGGCGCCAAGACCGCCCTGGTGCAAAGCCTGGGCGGACCTGCTTCCACCGCGGTCACGCACGCGTTGACGGCAATGGAATGAATTGGGAGCTGCTATGAAAATTAGGGTGGCCAGTAATTATAAAATAGCCTTTATATTAGGTCTTTTCATGATTGCCGGCGCTAGCGCAATTTTGGTAATCGCTATGACCCACTGGGGGCCTGGTTTGTTCGACCTTGATTCATTCAACTATCTTGGATCAGCTCGCAGTTTTGCATCGGGGAACGGCGTGCAGATTCCTGTAAGTCCCACTTCCCTGCGCCCCATGTTGAATTTTGCGCCACTCTTCGCCGTGATCCTGGCGGTTTTTGAATTTCTCGGAGCGGATGCCATGGCTGCCGCGCGCTGGCTTAATGCGATTCTATTCGGCGTCAACTTATTGCTCTTTGCGGTGCTCGTGTTTAAGTCCACAGGGTCCAGGCGACTTACCCTTGCCGCAAGTTTCATCTTCTTTCTTTCACCCGACCTCCTCGAAGCTCACGCGTGGGTATTGAGTGAACCTTTGCTGATCACCTTTATGTTATCCAGCCTGCTCGCGTTCGTGATGTGGCAGACATCGCACAAACGCGTGTGGGTTGTGGTGTTTTGCGCAAGCATCGGGCTTGGAGTACTGACCAAGTTCGTTGCGGCAGCTATAATACCGCCTTTCGTCATATTGCTTATGTTAGGCCAGGCGAGATGGCGAACCAGGCTAGCTTATTCGTTTATTACCGTTCTTGCCGGCCTTGTTCCATTCTCCATGTGGTCTTTGAGAAGCTTTCTCTTATCCGATTCGTTTCACGGGTTCACTTTTAGCTACATCCCTTTGGAGCGCGGTAATCTTATTTCTGCGTTTTTCACCATGCACACTTGGTTTGTTCCTGAAAGCTTACTTTTCGGCCGCGAAATCTTTGTTTTGCTATTGGTCATTATTTTGATCCTGACTGCCGGTTTCTATTTGTATCGGAAGGCGCAAAAGGAAGGTGTTAAGAACCTTACTGTACCCCTGTTTACTGCATTGCTTTTTGTCTTTTACTTGTCCGTGGTGATTTTTGCAAAAGTGATGTTTGATCACGGCGTCGGTTTCCAGGACCGCATGTTTATTCCGTTGTTTCCCTTCCTGTTGGTCACAATCGTTATTGTTGCACATCACATTTTTGAGGATATAAGACCATGGGGTAGGTGGGTGGTCTTAGCCACGATCGGGTATTTGGCAATTATCTCTTTTATCGGCTCGTTTGTTTCGTTGCCAGTCATATATGAAGAAGGTTTAGGCTGGAACGCTCGTCGAATTGTTTCCTCGCCAGCCTTGGCAAAACTAAAGGCGATTTCTACTGATCCCGAGGTTCAGTTGTTCAATAACGAACCATATGGAATGTTCTTCCATACCGGGCAAGTGGGAAATCGGCTGAAGGGCTTCCCTCCTGCTGAGAAGGCGTACTTGGTCCTGTTCAAGATCCATCGCGATTCAGAACATCCCTTGCCCAGCCGGTACCCGGAAGAACTTGAGTTGATAGCCGAAGACGAAATCCTCTCTATCCACTTATTCGATCCCAACTAAGTTCTACTAATGTCAAGTTTCCTTCTTCTGTGCTAATTACCAAATAATTAGCGATTAACCTAACTTGATAGCTTCTGATAGTTTTGGCTGGATACAGTAGGTTTGAGAAAGAAGAAGGAGCAACTATGGATATCCCGCGCCATTGGAGACTAAACAAACAACGCTACGCCCTGATCGGCGAAGTCTGCGAGCATTGTGACGCAAAGCTTTTCCCACCTCGTGATATTTGCCCGGAATGCGGTAAGGAAGCCAAAACTCTCTTCCAGTTCAGCGGCAAGGGTGAGGTCTACTCGTACACAACTATCTACGAGGCTCCCGAAGGCTACGCCGAGCAAGCGCCTTACACTTTGGCAATGATCAAGTTGGCTGAAGGACCACTAGTCACTGCACAGCTCACCGATATCGGCGAACAAAAGCCCTCCATCGGCATGCCTGTCGAAATGGTCACCCGTCTCCTGCGCTCTGCCACAGATGAGCGTGGCATGCTGATCTACGGCTACAAGTTTAGGCCGGCGGTAGCCGCCCAGGTTGCTTGATCGGGCAATTATTTACCAACAAAAGATGGAATTTGCTCGGTTGGATATGTTTTACGAAACGCTCATCGAAATCATGAGCGTTTTTTTCCTGTACGTCCGATAAATTACGAAAAAACAAATAGGAGAGTTTGAAGGGTGGCAATACGGACTCACACTTCAGGAATTCTGATGCCCAACGCACCGTGGAGATCGCCAATCGCGATGGCGTCTTCCTCGAGGGTCACGCGCCTCCCTCTTAGCTGAAACTATTGCTGACCCGATAGGCTTGACGATGATTTTTGCGTATGCTAGTATCGCATCAGAACTCGAATAGATGTTCTGTGTTCCCATGCCAAAAAACGTATCTCTCATTGCGCTTGCCTGCCTCGGTCTATTGATCTCTGCTTGCACGCGCTCCATCACCAGCGACACCTTGCCTACTTCCACTGAAGACCCATTGAGCTCGGTGTTCAATACCATCGCCACCCAGACTGCTTTGGCGGCTGGCGGCAAAAGCCTGGATACATCCTCAGCGCCTAGTGCCACCTCTGTATTCGGCGCCACGGCCACGCTGGCCTTGTCTTCCACCCCCATACCCACCGCCACCAATACACCCGCTCCTATCACAGACCTGGCCGTGCCGCGCAATTACACTTTGCATGAGGGCGAGTGGCCTTACTGCCTGGCGCGGCGCTTCAACATCGATCCGGCTGCCATCCTGTCTGCCAACGGTCTCACTGAACAGGAAGCCAGTAACCTTAGCGTCGGCGCTAAGCTGGTCATCCCGGTCGACCAGGTAGGCACCTACGGTGCCAACCGCCAACTGCGCTCCCATCCTGCCAGCTACACCACCACTGGCGCCGACTCCTTCTACAGCATCGCCTGCGCCTATGGAGACGTCTGGCCGGAGCACATCGCAGAGGCTAATGGCATGGAATTGGAAGACGAAATTCGTGGTGGCATACAGCTGTATATCCCCTAAGGCCAATGCTGGTCGGCTGCGCATAATTTGTCTATATAAAAAATAATGACCTTCCGTACCATTTCCTGCGAAACCCTGCTCCGCGCCCGCGCCTTTGAAGTGCGCCGCGACCAGATCGCCTACCCCGATGGGCGCCAGGGTGCCTTCGATATCGTCGTGCACAATGGCGCAGTGGCCATGGTGCCTGTCGCCGCAAACGGCGACATTGTTTTCGTGCGCCAATACCGGCCCGCTACCGGCAAACGCTTGCTGGAGCTTCCGGCCGGCACCCTCAACAAAGGCGAGGACCCCGAGGCCTGCGCCCAACGCGAATTGCGCGAGGAGATCGGCATGGCGCCTGGGCGTCTGACCAAACTGGCCGAGTTCTTCCTGGCCCCCGGTTACTCCACGGAGCGTATGCACATCTACTTGGCTCAGGACCTCCGTCCTGAGATCTTGCCGCACGATGAGGACGAAGACCTGGAGATCGAGACCCTCTCCATGCAGGCCGCCTTTGCCGCCTTCCGTACCGGGGAGATCGAAGAAGCCAAGACTATGCTGGGTATGTATCTGGCCCGAGAACACTTAGTTAAAGGGGCATGATTTGCTTGTCACCTCCACCCTTTTCCGTTATACTTATTGTGAATTTCCCCGTACATTTGCCAAAATTTGAGTAACCCCCTAAAGACCGCTAACCGCGGATCCTGCCTGGGGAGAGGGCAGTAAACTCGTACGTTTCCTCCAATCCTATCGTTTCAAGAAGAAGATTAAATCCTATGGACCTCCTAACGCTGGAAAAAAACACATTAGCTGACTTGCGCAGGCAAGCCAAGGACCTTGGCGTTGAACGCGCCGCGCGCCTGAAAAAAGAAGACTTACTGGTCCATATTCGCCGCGCCGAGGCCGCCAAAGAAGGCCGTGAAGTGCGCGGTGGCATTCTCGAGATCATGAACGAAGGCGTGGGTTTTCTGCGCTCAGACCATTATCAGGGCGGGCCGGATGATGTCTATGTATCCCAGACCCAGGTGCGCCGCTACAGCCTGCGCAATGGCGACTTGATCATCGGCGAAGCTCGCCCGCCCCGCGAATCCGAAAAGCATTTCGGTTTGGTCAAGGTGGAGTCGGTCAACGGGGTCGACCCCGAGGAAGCCCGCACCCGGCGGCGTTTCGAAAACCTCACACCCATCTTTCCTGAACACCGCTTCGATCTGGAGACTGATAAGCGTGGCTTGGCCATGCGCATGATCAACCTGGTGGCCCCCGTGGGCCGCGGCCAGCGCGGCCTCATCGTGTCTCCACCCAAATCGGGCAAGACCACTATCCTGAAAGAGATGGCTAATTCCATCTCAACCAATTACAAAGACGTCCACCTGATGGTCGCGCTTATCGGTGAGCGCCCCGAAGAAGTGACCGACATGGACCGCTCAGTGGACGCGGAGGTGATCTCGTCCACGTTCGACGAGCCCGTCACCTCCCACGTTCGCTCGGCCGAAATGGTGATCGAACGCGCCAAACGCCTGGTGGAGATCGGCCGCGACGTGGTCGTGCTGCTGGATTCGCTCACCCGCCTGGCTCGCGCCTATAACCTGGTGGTCACCCCCTCCGGCCGCACGCTCTCCGGCGGTATCGACCCCTCGGCGCTGTATCCCCCCAAGCGCTTCTTTGGTGCCGCCCGTAACGTCGAGGAGGGTGGCTCCCTCACCATCATCGCCACCTGCCTGGTGGATACCGGCTCGCGCATGGACGATGTGGTCTATGAAGAATTTAAAGGCACTGGCAACATGGAGTTGCATCTCTCGCGCAAATTGCAGGAGCGCCGTATCTTCCCGGCCATTGATGTGGATCGTTCCTCCACCCGCCGCGAAGAACTGTTGCTCGGACCGGACATTACCCAGCATGTCTGGCTGATGCGCCGCATGTACAACACCATGATCTCAGACCCGCCGCATGGCGCTGGCTTGGACCAGGGCGCTGCCATGGAAGCCCTCCTGCAGCGCATGGCCAAGACGGACAGCAACCAGGAATTCCTGGAAGGCTTGAAGGATAATTAGACCCGGCAGGGATCAATGATCCACACGAGTTCAAAGCAGGCTGGGCAACGGGTTTCCGCCAGCCTGCTTTTCGTTTTGCTTGCCGCCTGCGCACCGCAAGCAACTCCCACTCCGTCCGGGCTACCCACTGCGCAGGTCGTGCAGCCGTCCGCTACCGGTGTCGAACTTGTCACCGTCTCGCCCACCTCGCCAGCCCAGGCTGATCTCACCACCTATCAGGTTCAGGAAGGCGACACGCTCAGCAGCATTGCCGCTCAATTTGGGCTGCAGCCCAAAACGGTGCTCTGGGCAAATTACGAGCAGCTCTTTGATAACCCCGACTTTTTATTCCCCGGGATGGACTTGCTGATCCTGCCGCTGGATGGGCTTTATCACCAGGTAGGTGGCACCGACACCGTGGATGGTATTGCCGCCTTTTTTGGCGCCGACGCCCAAGACCTCATCGATTGGCCCGGCAACCAGATCAATGCAGCCAATCCAGTCATCTTTGCCGGTCAATGGCTGCTGGTGCCTGGCGGCCAACGTTTTATGCGCAACCGCTCCATGCCGAACTTGCCAGCCTATGCCATGGCTGTCTCACCCGAGGAATTCGGCAGCGGCGCCTGCCCGCAGGATGCCAGCCAGCAGCCAGCGGGGGATGCGCTTTTTGCCTGGCCGGTGTCTTCCCATGAAGTTGTCGGCGAGGGATATTGGAGCGCCCATCCGGGCTTGGACCTGGCCGTTGAGATCGGCGAAGAAGTACGCGCCGCCGATGGCGGCGTGGTCACTTTTTCAGGCTGGTCCAACTTTGGGTATGGCTACACCGTAATGCTGGATCACGGCAATGGCGACTATAGCCTGTACAGCGGGTTGGGTTCGGTGACGGCCACCTGCGGCTCCCTGCTTGCAGAGGGTCAGGCGCTCGGTCTGGGCGGTGTGATTGGCCACCCGGCTGGCACCTTCGTCCACTTCGAGATCCGGCGTGGTGAGGAATTCCTAAACCCGCTTGATATTCTCCCCTAGTGCTTAGCCTTAGCTGGGTGTGCCTTGATTGGTATCCCCGCCGCGAAAAAGAAATAGTCTTGCGCCAATGACCGCGCTCCCAAACCATGCAGCGCAGCCAGCAGCTGAGCGCGGTGGTCAGTCCCACGGTTCAGTACGTGATACAGCACCTGCCAGGTCTTGATCCCATCATCAAATTCTGCATCTAGGTTTTCGTCACTCAGTGTTACCAGGTATTCGCGCATATAGGCTTCTACCTGGTCCCATTTCTTGCGCACCATGTCGAATTCTTTAAACCGGCTGGTATATGCCCAGCCGGGCACGTTATCCCCGCGCAGGCCGGCGAACCAGCGTTCATCCACATTTAATATATGCACGCACTGGTTGCGCACGGACCCGACCGAATACACGTTTTTTTGCTTGAATTGCTCCAACGTCAGCGTGGTCACGCACTGATCCCAGATCTCTCGGTTGCGCGTAAAATGGTATTCGTAAAGGTGTTGCATATCTTTTGCCTTCATGAGTCCTCTGTTTGCTGAATAACTTTCACTGGGTTTCCGAGAACCCGCTCATATTATATTGCCGCTTGTTTGATCAGGCCCATGGTTTTTTAGAAATTGGCTCATCGGGCAGGGTTTAACCACGATTTCATCTCGCTGCCCGATCTCTGCCCGCTCATCGCCCAAGGTTCTCACCAGTTACAACTTTTGTAAACTTGGCCTGTTTTTTGCAACGAGGGCTGTATGGGCACCATCATTCCTTCGATTCCTTATAAGTCCCAATACGATCCTGACGCCGATGAATTCCGCAATGATTGCGGACCGGCCTGCATCGCCATGGTCCTTTCCGCCTTTGGCATCAGCGCTTCAACCAACGCCGTCTATCGCAAAACAGGGGCCACAGCTAACCGCTACGTGAGCATTGGCGAGCTGATGCGTGCCTCACAAAGCTATGGCGTGGATTTTGACTACCTCTACGGCTGGACCGTAGCCAAACTGGCTGATGTGGTCCAAACCGGGCGCGCAGTCATCGCCTTGGTTCACTATGGCGCATGGTCCCAGCTAAACACCGGCATTTCCACCCAAAGCACCTTCGAA
>JBBDXQ010000076.1:0-20792 GCA_040902265.1 Anaerolineales bacterium | reverse complement strand
GCAGAGTCGCTCGGAGTAATTGAATGGCACATTATTTGAAAGATCGCTATCAGAAGGAACTAGTCCCTGCCCTGCAGAAGAGCCTGGGCGTGGATAATGTTATGGAAGTGCCGCGCCTGCAGAAGATGGTGCTGAACATCGGCATCGGCAAGTCGCAAGGCGAGGCCAAGGTGCTGGACGCTGCCGTCGAGGACCTGACCACGATTGCCGGCCAAAAGCCGGTGGTTACCAAAGCGCGCAAAAGTATTGCCAACTTCAAATTGCGCGAAGGAGTTGCGATCGGGGTGAAGGTGACCCTGCGCGGCGACCGCATGTGGGCTTTCTTCGATCGCCTGGTGAATTTAGCCTTGCCGCGGGTGCGAGATTTTCGCGGCGTGTCGGCTAATTCGTTCGATGGCCGCGGCAACTACACTCTGGGTTTCAACGAGCAGCTGGTCTTCCCTGAGATCCAGTACGACAGTATCGAGCAAGTGCGCGGCCTGGAGGTCACTATTGTGACCACAGCCCGCAATGACGAAGAGGGGCGCGCCTTATTGCAGATGCTCGGCATGCCCTTTAAGAGAGAAGGTTAGGTATGGCCAAGAAATCCATCGTTATCCGCGAAAGCCGGCGTAAGTACGCGGTGCGCGTGCGAAACCGCTGCAAGGTATGCGGTCGCCCACGAGGCTACATCCGCCGTTTTGGCCTTTGCCGCATTTGTTTCCGTGAATTTGCGCTTGAGGGCAAGATCCCCGGCGTGGTTAAAGCGTCGTGGTAGGCGTAGAGGAGCGACAATGGCGATAAACGATCCAATTAGCGATTTGCTCACCCGTATTCGCAATGCGATTATGGCGGGGCAGACCTTGGTGGCCATGCCTAGCTCCAAGCTCAAGGCGGCCATCGCGGACATACTCAAGGAGGAGGGTTTCATTGAGAGTGTCGAAGTAGTCGGAGATGACTTTACCGGCTTTAAAGTGCTGCGCATTACCTTGAAATACATCGGTGACCGCCGCACGCGCCGTTCCGTGATCAGCGGCCTGGAGCGCGTCAGTTCTCCCGGCCGGCGCATTTACGCCAAGCGCAGCGAGATCCCCTGGGTGCTCTCCGGCCTGGGTATCGCAATCCTATCCACGCCTAAAGGTGTGATGAGCGGCCGCAAAGCTCGCCAGTTGGGTGTTGGCGGAGAAATATTGTGCAAGGTTTGGTAGCTTAGCTACTTCGGGAACAGAATTGCCCGGAGCTGCTAAACGTGTTGGAGGTAACAGTGTCTCGAGTTGGAAGAATGCCAATTGAAATCCCATCCGGTGTGGATGTGGCTGTCAATGGGTCCTCAATAAAAGTGAAAGGCCCGAAGGGTGAGCTTTCGCATACCTTCCCGCCGGTGATCAGCTTCAAGCAGGAAGGGAACACGCTGCATGTGGAGCGGCATTCCGAGGACCAGGACGGGCGAACCATCCACGGCACTGCAAGGGCTTTAGTGAACAACATGGTTGTTGGCACCAGCACAGGCTTTACCAAATCGCTCGAGGTGCAGGGTGTGGGCTACCGTGCTGAAATAAAGGGAAAAAACCTGATCCTGCATGTGGGCTATTCGAACCCGGTGGAGATGGAACCACTGGAAGGTATCAGTTTTGCAGTTGGCGAGAAAGGCGAAATCATTGTGAGCGGTTTTGACAAGGAATTGGTTGGTGAGACCGCCGCCCGCGTCCGTAAAGTGCGCCCACCTGAGCCTTTCAAGGGCAAAGGGATCAGATATGCAGGCGAATACGTGCGCCACAAAGCAGGCAAAGCCGGCAAGGCGACAGTTTCTTAATCAATTAGGAAGATAATGGCTGAGAAAAAACGAAACGCTGCTAGACAAAAAAGACACCTGCGCGTGCGCCGCAAGATCAGCGGTAGCACTGCCCGTCCGCGCCTTAACGTATATCGCAGCCTGGGCAGCATCTACGCCCAGCTGATCGATGATGGCGCCGGCCATACCCTGGCCTCCGCCTCGAGCAATGATGGCGAACTGCGCAGCAAGATGAAGGGCAAGAACAAGACGGAGCAGGCCCGCATGGTTGGCGAAGCTATGGCACGGCGCGCCCAAGCCAAAGGTATTAAAAAAGTTGTGCTTGACCGCGGTGGTTTCCGCTATGCTGGCCGCGTGAAAGCACTGGCCGATGGCGCCCGTAAAGAAGGCTTGGAATTTTAGGAGCATCGATGATGGCAAAAACCGAACGAAAAGATTTTTCCGGCTCCGATCAAGAGCGTGAGTTTGAGGAAAAGACCATTGAGATCCGCCGGGTGGCCAAAGTGGTCAAAGGCGGCCGCCGGTTTTCCTTCCGTGTAACAGTGATCGTAGGCGACCGTGGTGGCAGGGTGGGGGCGGGGGTGGGTAAAGCCAACACGGTGCCCGAAGGTATCCGCAAAGCCACGGGACGAGCGCGTAAAAATATGCGCCGCATGAACTTATATTTTGGGACCATTCCACATGCCGTGGTGGCAAAAGTAGGCGGCTCGGAAGTGTTGCTGAAGCCAGCGTCGCCCGGGACAGGTGTGATCGCCGGCGGCGGCGTGCGCGCTGTGATGCAGGCGGTTGGTATCCAAGATATCCTGACGAAATCCATGGGCAGCCCCAATATCCATAATGTGGTGATGGCAACTATTAAGGCTTTGGACGAATTGAAATCTGTGGATGACCTGGCGACGATGCGTGGCAAGGACGCTGGCGAGGTAAAGCCGTTCTGGGATCGAGGCAAGAAGAATGGCAACTAAAAAAAGCAGCAGCGGCAAGCAAATAAAGCTAACCCTGGTTCGCAGCTCAATTGGCTATGAAAAAAGCCAAAAGGAAACGGTGCGCGCTCTGGGCCTGGGCCGTATCAACCAGAGCGTGATACGTGAGGACTCCCCGTCCATGCGCGGCATGATCAATAAGGTGAAGCATCTGCTGAAAGTGGAAGAGGCATAGAACGATGAAGCTGCATGAACTAAAACCTAACGAGGGTAAGACCAAGCCCCATCGCCGGGTCGGGCGAGGCACCGGGTCGGGTCGCGGCAAGACATCTGGTCGCGGCACCAAAGGCCAGGGTGCACGTGCCGGGGGCGGCACCGGCCTCTATCACCAGGGCGGCAACTTGCCGTTCTTCCGGCGCCTACCTTTCAAGCGCGGCTTTAATCCGCCGTTCCGCGTCAACTATAACGAGATCAACCTGGACCAGTTGGTTGGCTTTAAAGCCAATAGCGAAGTGAATGCCGACACTCTCTTGAAAGCCAGACTGCTGCGCTATCCGGAAAGCCCGATCGTGCTGCTGGCACGTGGTGAACTGAGCAATGCGCTCAAGATCCGTGTCCACCGGGCCAGCAAGACGGCAATCTCCAAGGTTGAGAAAGCTGGCGGCAGCGTCGAAATCATTAAGGAAAGCGGGACCAAACAAGGAGAGCAATGAGACGAGGCGCATGGCGTTATCTTTGGACCGCTCCTGATATCCGGCGCAAGATCCTATTCACTCTTGGGATCCTGATCCTTTATCGTCTGGTCTCACACGTTCCCGTTCCCGGCGTCAATCGGGATCTAATTGCATCTCTGATGGATCAGGGCAGCTCGGCTTCCACACTGGTGGGGTTGATCGACCTCATCTCGGGCGGCACGTTGCTCAATTTCTCTGTGCTGGCCATGGGCGTATATCCCTACATTACCGCCCAGATCATTTTGCAGCTACTGATGCCCATCATCCCTTCCCTGCAGCGCCGTATGGCAGAGGACCCGCGCGAGGGCCGCAAGTGGATGGAACGGTGGACCTATTACCTCGCTGTCCCCATGGCTGCGCTTACCGCCATCGGGCAGATCAACATCTTTTCTTCGCTGGCAGGCGGCCAGGTTATCGAAGGGTTCGGCTTTTTTGGGGAGGGGGCCAGTCCGCTTAGTTCGCTTGCTATTATCTTTAGTATGACCGCTGGCACCATGTTCGGCATCTGGCTGGGTGAACTGATCTCAGAATATGGCATTCGCAACCAGGGTCTTTCGCTCATCATCTTCGCCGGAATTATCTCGCGCATCCCAGGTAACTTCATTGACTTGCTGTCTGGCACTTCGGCTGGCTGGATCTCGATGATATTCATTGCCGTTATCATGATCATCACAATCTTCGTGATCGTCTATGTACAGCAGGGGCGCCGAAATGTACCGGTCATGTATCCTGGGCGCCGCATGGGTAACCGCATGTCTATGCCGGTCAAGGGCACCTTGCCGCTCATGGTGAATATGTCGGGCATGATCCCGTTAATCTTCGCACAGGCCATCCTGCAATTGCCATCCATCCTGTCTTCTTTCTTTGCCAATTCACAAACCGCCTGGGTCGTCGGCCTTTCGCAGGGTATCCAGGGCTTTTTCAACCCTCAGGGCGGATGGTATTGGCTCTTGTATTTCCTTATGGTAGTGGCGTTTTCCTTCTTCTATACGGACGTGCTTTTCGCTCAGCAAAACTATGGCGAGAACCTGAAACGAGTAGGCGCGCAAATACCTGGCGTAAGCCGTGGAGCGCCGACCCAGAAGTACCTGACCAGCGTGCTTCGCCGCATCACATTACCCGGGGCTCTTTTCCTAGGTGGTATCGCGGTGTTGCCCTTTGTAGTCACTGCGTTGTTCCCCTTCCTTACTGCCGGCGGGAACCAGGCTAGCTTGTTCCTGGTCAGCTCCTCTGGCTTGCTGATCGTCGTTGGCACGGTGCGCGAGACATTCTTCAACATCGACGCCGAGCTGAAGTTGCACGGGTACGAGGAATCGTTGCTGGTCCGTTGAGAACCTCAGGGCCACGCTGAGGCAGCATTGCCAACTTACATCGTGTTACTTGGCCCGCCTGGGGCTGGAAAAGGGACTCAGGCCGAAATCATCTCCGAAAAAATGGGCTTGGCCCATGTTTCCTCCGGAGATTTATTTCGAGAGAACATTAAAAACCAAACAGAACTTGGCAAGCTGGCGGAAGGCTTCATGAACCGCGGCGATTTGGTGCCGGATGATGTGACCATTGCCATGATCCGCGAGCGGCTAACTCGGGCGGATTGCGCTCAAGGCGCTCTGCTGGATGGCTACCCGCGTACCCCAACCCAGGCGCAGGCACTGGATGGGATGTTGAAAGAATTCAGCGGCCAGGTGGATCGGGTGCCCTATATCCAGGTAGCGGAAGAAGAGCTGGTCAAACGCCTTAGCGGGCGCTGGACATGCCGGGCGGAAGGCCACATCTACCACGATGAGTTCAACCCGCCAAAAAAAACAGGCGTTTGCGATATCGATGGGTCGGAACTTTACCAAAGGGATGATGATACACGCCAGACAGTCCAACGTCGTATCCATGTCTACTTCGAGCAGACTGCTCCGTTGGTCGAGCATTACCGTGCGCAAGGCGTGTTGGTGGAGATCAACGGGGATCAGGCCATCGAGACAGTCACCAAGGAGCTGCTGGCTGCGCTTCCCCAAGTATCCCATGGCGACTCGCAATGAGCTGGGAACGGGATGTAGTTTTAAAAAGCCCGGCGGAGTTGGAGTTAATGAAGGGGGCAGGACACATCAATTTCTTAGCCCTTGAGGAAGTTCGCAAGAATATCCGCCCTGGGGTTACTACTGCCAGGCTGGATCAGATCGCCGAGCAAGTCATCCGTGATAACGGCGGAACCCCGGCCTTCCTGCACTATCCGGGGCCTTATCCTTACCCTGCTACCATCAACGCCAGCATCAACGAAGAGTTGGTGCACGGGCTGCCGAGCGAGAAACGAGCTCTGCGTGAAGGCGATATTTTTTCGGTGGATTGCGGCACGGTGTGGAAGGGCTTCGTGTGCGATTCGGCATTCACCGTAGGAATTGGCGAGATCAGCGCTGAAGCCCAGAAACTGATCGAAGTAACGGAGGAAGCCCTGCGCATCGCCATCGAAGAGATGCGCCCGGGTCGCCACGTGGGCGATGTGTCGGCCGCCATCCAACAATGGGTGGAACAAAACGGGTATAACGTGCCTCGCGAGTATTCAGGCCATGGGGTGGGGCGCAAGATGCACGAAGGGCCGCAGGTGCTGAATTACGGGACCAATGGCCGTGGCCTGGAGCTGCGGCCGGGCCTCACGATCGCCCTAGAGCCCATGGTGATGGCTGGCACCTATCGCACGAAGATACTGGCCGACCAGTGGACGGTGACCTCAGCAGATAACTCGTTGACCGCCCACTTTGAACATTCGGTGGCGGTGACGGACGGAGATCCGTTGATCCTGACCCAGTAGCCGCAGATGATCTGCGGTCTGGACGGAAATACAAAAGGAAGATAGAATAGGTCGTTTGCCGCCAAGAATCACGGCATTTTGGAGTAATTGGAAATGAAAGTAACTGCATCAATCAAAAAGCGCTGTGCGCGCTGCAAAATCGTGAAACGCAAGGGAAAGCTGTTTGTCATATGCAGCAACCCAAAGCATAAGCAGCGTCAAGGCTAGGAGATGAATGGCACGTATTGAAGGCGTGGATCTGCCACGCGACAAACGAGTTGAATACGGTTTGACCTATATCTTTGGGATTGGCTTGATCACATCTCAAAAGATCTTGGCGCTGACCGAAGTTAATCCTGATACGCGCGTCAAGGACCTGACCGATGACGAGGTCACCAAGCTGCGCGATTACATCACCAAGAACCTGAAGGTTGAAGGGGACCTGCGCCGCGAGGTGCAGTTGAACATCAAGCGCCTGATGGAAATTGGCAGCTACCGCGGGTTACGCCACCGCCGTGGCCTGCCGGTGCGCGGTCAGCGCACTCGTACGAATTCGCGCACTCGCAAAGGCCCCGCCAAGACGGTGGCCGGGCGCGGGCGGCGTCGCGGCGCCACTAAGAAGTAGGCCTGGGAGCATCTAGTATGGCTAAAGAAAAAGAAACAAAACCAGAAGAAGTTGAAGCCAAGAAGGGCAAAGATGAAACACCTGCGCCTGAAGCTTCGCAGGCAGAGAAACCAGCTCGCCCCGCCCGCGGTGCAAAAAAGACTGCCAAACGCAGTGTGGCTTTTGGACACATTCATATCTTCGCCACATTTAACAACACCATTGTGACGGTGACCGACGGGCAGGGCAATACACTCACCTGGGCCAGTGCCGGCCTGGTGGGCTTCAAAGGCTCTCGCAAGAGCACTCCCTTTGCGTCCCGCCTGGCCACCGAGCGTGCCGTCAAGGCTGCCTTGGATCTTGGCATCCAGGAGATAGAACTTTATGTGAAGGGCCCCGGCCCTGGACGTGAATCCGCGGTGCGCGCCGTGCAAAGCATGGGTCTGCGCGTGCGCACCATCTCAGATGTAACGCCGCTTCCCCATAATGGCTGCCGCCCACCCAAGCGGCGCCGGATGTAAAAGGACTTTAGGAATTTATGGCAAGACACACAGATCCCGTATGTAAGTTGTGCCGCCGCGAGGGAGAGAAACTCTTCCTTAAAGGCGAGCGCTGCTTTTCACCCAAGTGCGCCATTGAGCGCCGCAATTATCCTCCCGGCTTGCACGGCAAAGGCGCCGAGTGGCGCCGTTCACGCGAGTCAGACTTTGGCAAACAGCTGCGCGCCAAACAGAAGGCTCGCCGGGTGTATGGCATATTCGAGCGCCAGTTCCGTCGTTATTTCCGGGAGGCGCTCAAGTCACGCGGCCTTACCGGCGTCACTATGCTTCAGATCCTCGAATCTCGCATGGATAACGTCGTCTATCGTCTCGGTTTTGCCAGCAGCCGCCCCCAGGCTCGCCAGTTAGTAAGCCACGGTCACTTCACCGTCAACGGCCGGCGCACAGATGTGCCCTCGACGCTGCTTAAAGAGGGAGATGTGATCGAGATCCGTGCGGGTTCCCGCGAACGCAGCTTTTTCAAAGAACTGCCCGACTTCGTTAAAGGCCGCAATGCCCCGGATTGGATCGAACGCGATCTGAATAAGATGACAGGCACGGTGAAGCGCCTGCCGGAACGAGGCGAGATCGACGCCAACCTGAACGAACAATTGGTTGTGGAATTCTATTCTCGATAAGCGCGCGTGTAGCCGCCGGCCAACCGGCGAGTTAATTAGTTATCCAGCGCCCGGACTCTTTGGGCGGTTGGGGAAGAAGGACTGACCTGTGATTGTATTAAGCAATATGGTTACCCCGCAGATCGAACGAGAAGCGGAAGCACGCAATTATGGAAAATATGCCATCAGCCCGCTGGAGCGGGGGTATGGCAGCACTCTGGGTAATTCTCTGCGCCGCGTGCTGCTCTCCTCACTGGAAGGCGCTGCGGTCACCTCCATGCGCGTCACGGACGTGCAGCACGAATACAGCCAGATCCCAGGCATACGTGAAGATGTCATCCAGATCATGCTGCAGCTGAAGCAACTGCGCTTGAAATTGCATGAAGGTGACACCTCCCGCATGCACCTGGAAGTGCGCGGCGAAGGCGTGATTACCGCGGCCGACATCGTTGCCCCGGCGGAGATTGAGATCGTTAACCCCGATTTGTATCTGTTCACCTCCGACAGTGGCAAGACTAAACTGGAGATCGAGTTGACCGTGGAACGCGGCCGTGGCTATTCGCCCGCCAACGATCGCAGTGGCAAGCTGCCCATCGGCGAGCTGCCGGTGGATGCGATCTATACGCCTGTGCGCCGCGTCAACTGGGAGGTTGAATACGCCCGGGTTGGTCAGGATACGAACTATGACAAATTGATCATGGATATTTGGACGGACGGCACTGTGCGGCCTGAAGAAGCCATGAGCACCGCAGCTGGCATCCTCATCGAGCATTTGCGCCATATTGCCGGTGTCACTGAGATCACCCTCGGCCCAGCGCCGAAGGAAGAACTGGGTGACAGCCGCCTTTCCAGCGAGGTGTACGATACTCCGATTGAGAACCTTGACCTTTCCGTACGTGTATTCAACTCACTGAAGCGCGCCGGCATTACCACGGTAGGCGAGGTGCTGGAGCTTTTGGGCAAAGGCCAGGACGCAGTCATGTCCATTCGCAATTTTGGCGATAAGAGCATGGATGAGCTGGCAGAGAAGATGCAGGAAAAGGGTTACATGGAAGACGGCCAGCCTGCTGAAGGCGAGGCAGAATAGCCATGCGACATAAAATTGCCGGTAAGCGGCTAAGCCGAGGTATGGGGCAGCGCAATGCGCTGCGCCGCATCTTGGTGAAGCAACTCTTTGAATTCGAGCGCATCAAGACCACCCGCGCCAAGGCTGAAGCCATCCGAAATCAGGCCGAGAAACTGATCAGCCTGGCCAAGCGCGGCAACGCCGCCGAGGCTGCTTCAGCAAAGGTGCATGCCCGCCGCCTGGTGGCTGCTCGCTTGAACGACGCCAAGATCGTCAAGAAACTATTCGATGATGTGGCTCCCCGATACGCAGAACGAAAAGGCGGCTACACCCGCATGACCAAACTAGGCATGCGCGACGGTGACCGGGCTGTAATGGTATTGCTGGAACTGGTAGAGTAGTCGATCCATCCATCGCACAGATGGAACTTGAACGTTACAAAGTAATTCTCTCATACGACGGTGCAGCCTTCAGCGGCATGCAGCGCCAGGCCAATAGCCACAGCGTGCAGGCTGCAGTGGAAGCCGCATTGAAACCCCTGGGCTGGCAAGGTCGCTCCATTCTGACGGCAGGGCGCACGGATGCTGGTGTGCACGCCAGCGGCCAGGTGATCGCTTTCGACCTGGCCTGGGCGCATCCGCTAGAAGCCATGTTGAATGCGCTCAATGCGGGTTTGCCGGCGGATGCGGCCGCAAAAAGTGTGCAGGTGGCTGCAGCGGATTTTCATCCACGCTTTGATGCCAAAACGCGCCGCTATGCGTATCGCCTTTTTTGCCAACCGCAGCGCGATCCGTTGCGTGAGAGATATGCCTGGCGAGTGTGGCCGCCGGTGAAACTGAGCCGGCTGCAAAATGCAGCCAAAGCGCTACGCGGCGAAAATGATTTTAGCGCTTTCGGTTCGCCGCCGAAACCTGACGGCAATACCGTCCGAATTGTGCGCCAGGCAAGCTGGCGCAAGGTTGGCGAAGACGAATTCGTCTTCACGGTGAAAGCTAATGCTTTTCTCTACCATATGGTGCGGCGCATGGTGGGTTTGCAGGTGAAAGTAGGGCAAGGCGCGCAGGACGTAAATAGTGTGGAACAGGCATTGCGTGGCGGTAGCAAAGTTCGGCAATTGGCGCCTCCCCATGGTTTATGCCTGGTGACGGTAGAATATTGAGGAATGTGAAGGATTGTTATGCAAAAGAGCTATTATCCAAAAGCTAGTGAAATAAGCAGCCAGTGGCACTCTGTGGATGCCAACGGCCAGAACCTTGGCCGCCTGGCAACCCGGATTGCCGGCGTGCTGATGGGAAAACACCGCCCAAACTTTACTCCCGGAGTGGATCTGGGTGATTTTGTCGTGGTCACCAATTGTGAAAAAGTGGCGGTGACTGGTAACAAATTGATCGAGAAGATCTATTACCGTCATAGCGGTTATCCAGGCGGTTTGAAGGAAACCTCGCTGCGCCGAATGCTGCGGACACACCCGGAGCGTGTGATCGAATCGGCGGTGCGCGGGATGCTGCCACACACCAAATTAGGCCGCCAGATGATCAAGAAACTTAAGGTATACGCCGGACCGAACCACCCCCATGGGCCGCAAAAACCCGAACCGCTGGCGCTGAAATAGGAAAGAAGAGGACTCATGGCTGATCAATATTATGAAGGTGTAGGTCGCCGCAAAACCAGCACGGCACGCGTGCGCGTGGCTACCGGTGCAGGCGCTTTTACTGTGAATGGCAAGACGCTGGCAGAGTATTTCAATCGTCTGGGCGACGCTGAAGCAGTCCTGTCTGTATTGGACGCAGCAGCCACCCAGGGCAGTGTGGATGTAAGCGCTCTGGTGCGCGGCGGTGGCCGCACCGGACAGGCCGGCGCGGTGCGCATGGGCCTGGCACGCGCCTTGGATAAGATGAACCCCGATTGGCATGGCGCTATGGCCAAAGGCCAGCACCTCCGCCGAGATGCAAGGGCCAAGGAACGCAAGAAACCTGGCCTCAAACGGGCTCGCAAAGCACCCACCTATACCAAACGCTAAACAAAAAACCGCAGGCAGAAGCCTGCGGTTTTACTTTGCCACCTCATTCTGCGACATAAAAATCAGTGCCAGAGAAGGTTTGTTCTGGTCACTTCTTTCCGAATAACCTCCTGCTGCCATACTTCAGGTTCTTTCCATGCGCTGGTCTTTCGTCGTGATATGTATGTTATTTCATGAATGCTTATAATGGTTCTTGGTTCAAACTAAGGAGTAGCCATGCCTTCATCCCCAGAGATCATCTTGCTCGGCCTCGGCCCTGGCAACCCAAACCAGCTGACCCGCGAAGCTTGGGATCTGCTGGACAGCGTGGAGGAAATCTTCCTGCGCACCGACCAGCACCCGGTGGTGGCGGCTTTCCCCGCTAGCCTGGAGGTGCACACCTTCGATGAGATATATGAGAGTGAAGAGCAGGTGGAGCAGGTGTATGAGCAGATCGTGGAACGCGTGCTGCAGCTTGGTCGGCGGCCGCGCGGAGTGGTATATGCCGTACCCGGCCATCCCTTCGTGGCCGAAGCGACCTCGCCCGAGATCGCCCGCCGAGCCATTGTCGAGGGGTTGCCTGTACGCGTCGTGCAGGGTCTTAGCTTTGTCGAGCCTGTGTTGGCCGCGGTTGGCGCTGACCTGCTGCCGCACACGGCGGTGGTGGACGCGCTGGATCTGCTTACACAGCATCATCCCCTCTTTCCCCCGCATACGCCAGCGCTGGTGGCCCAGGTGCACTCCAATGAAGTGGCCGGCGACCTCAAGATCACCTTGATGGCCCAATATCCCGATGAGCATGAGGTGCAGTTGGTGCACGCGGCAGGCACCAAAAACGAGGCTGTTGAAAACATTCCGCTGCATAAGATCGATCAGAGCGCCCACATCGCTGCACTGACCGCTTTATATGTTCCAGCACTTGGTGAACATACCTCTCTTGAAGAATTCCAGGATTTGATTGCCCATCTGCGCGCCCCCGAAGGCTGCCCCTGGGACCGCGAGCAGACCCACCTCAGCTTGCGCCGCAACCTGATCGAGGAGGCCTACGAGGTAGTGGATGCACTGGACGCGGAAGACCCAAAGGCCATGCAAGAGGAATTCGGCGACCTGTTGGCTCAGATCGTGCTGCACGCCCAGATTGCCAGCGAGGATGGTGAGTTCCGCATGTCCGATGTGCTGAACGGTATCACCACTAAACTCATCGCGCGGCATCCGCACGTTTTTGGCAAAGTGAAGCTGGAAGACGCCGACGCGGTGATCGCCAATTGGGAACACCTCAAAGCTGGTGAACGCAAGGCCAACGGGGAGCAACGCGGCATCCTGGATGGTGTGGCTGCCACCCTGCCTGCTCTCGGGCAGGCGGAAGCCTACACCGCGCGCGCTGCCCGTGTGGGTTTCGAGTGGCCAAACATCGACGGCGTGCTGGGAGATGTTGCCGAAGAGATCGGCGAACTGCAGGCAGCCAATACGCGCAAAGAGCGTGCCAATGAATACGGCGACATCCTATTCGCCCTGGTGAACCTGGCCCGCTGGCTAAAGGTGGATCCGGAAGCGGCTTTGCGCGCAGCCAACGCGCGCTTCAAGCATCGCTTCGCCTATGTGGAGGACGGAGCCCGCGCCCAAGGCCGCGAGCTGAAAGATCTGACATTGGAAGAGATGGACGCGCTGTGGGACGAGGGGAAGAAGTTGGTTTAGGTAATTAGTATTAGTCATATTGTTTCAGGAAATGATTGATTGACTTGACACTTTCATTTCTTCTGTAATTAAGAAATTTATCGTAGTTTTTAATTTTCCATAGTTCGCGATCAAGTGGAACTAATTGGGATGTCAGCGCCTCCTCTCCTCGTTTCGGAATGATATCCTTCTCAAAATATTTACTTGGCTCTTTATCTAAAATCCGTCTATTTGTTTTCCCACCAATAAAAGCAATGTTAGCGATCTCGTTTATTTCCTTTGTTCCTATTCCATGTTTAGACAACAATGACTTTGGAAAGATGTGGTGGTTTTCGATCTTATTTGCATCTCCCAATACTTTCTCGGACATCTGCAAGCCACTAATCCAATCTTTTGCACCGTTGTGTCTTAAAACAAAATATAGCATTGTAAAAACTGGACTTCTAATGCCTCGCCCTCGAATATCTTCAATATCTAAATAAGTCTTGTTGACGTGCTTCTCAAGGTTGTCAAATAGAGCATCTAACCCCTTATTGTTAAATAATACCGAAAGATCGGAGTCCAAAACTGTTTCCGATGACCCCACGCTATAATGTCCTCGCAAATGTGCAAAGTAGAACCACCGCAATAATTTTTTCTCTTCGCTGACGTTCAGTTCCCCATTGTGTAGCTCTGCGTAAACAGCGATTGGAATAATTAAGAACGCCGCCGAGAGAAAGCTTAAACTCTCAAGCTTTGCATTATTTCTCAAGAAATTTACAGAGTATGTTAATCCGTCCTTTGCTCGTTTCCATGCTTTTTCAAGTTTTGGTTTTGGGATTCGCCCAATTGTCTTAAACCTACTTTGTTTGGTTGCAAAAATTGTAGTTAACCTAACTAAAATCCAATCAAATAGAAAGTCAGCATCATTGTCGAATTCTGATACATAATCTTCCATTAGTTGAATAAAGCCCGGCCATTTTGAAGAAATTTGTGCGAGCGCGAGGTCTGAACTCCGCAGTTTTACGCCAAGCGAATTTACCCTGACAAATATTTCTGTGGCTTCTTCGTAGGACATAGTACTATCAAGTATGTGCATTGAATATAAGTAATTTTCGATATTCTTAACTCTTTGTATTCTTTCCGAATATTTACGAAAAAGTGGATCTTCAAAGGAAGTAATCCCTGCTTTTTGAAGAAGTATTGCTTGATCAAGTTTATAAATATCTGAAACAGAAACCCAATATGGGGTCGATAGCGTTTCGAATTCATTCTCCCCCAGTGAAAGGGCCTGCAGCGAGGTGAGTTCCCACACCGCTTCCGGTACTTTGCGTAATCCGCAGCCACGCAACGAGAGCGCCTGAACCATCTCTCCATCTGCACAAAAGGCTAGCTGGCTGGCATGCAACTCTGTCAGCGGCACGAGGGGGATCACCCTGCCGAGTTGCTTGCTAATGGTACCGATGACGTTTAGGTCTGTTCTAGTCGTCACACATGCCCTCCGCCTAAATATTGCTCGCCAGCTCCGATAGGCACCGGTAACACGTTCTGCGCCAGCGGCAGTGGGCAGGTGGCGAATTCCGTGTACGCGCATGGTGGGTCATAAGCGTAGTTGAAATCGATCACCACTTGGCTGCCTTCAGCTACATGGGTAGTTAGGTAGCGGCCAGCTGAGTAGGTGGTTTTGCCTGCGGTGTCATCCTTGAAGATGAGATCGTAACTGCCATCTTCCAGCAGTTCCGCATCCAGGCTGAGTTCTTTCCCATCCAAGCTAAATTCTAGTGCGGCCTGCATTTCGGCTGGACGCTGGAAGCCAATGACGTCTTCGATTACTACTTGCTTCGGCTCGGCGTAGGTCTTGATCCGGGCGGTCACTCTAAAGCGGGCATCCGGCTGATACCAAGCACAACCGCTAAAGCCAAGTCGCACCAGATTTTGTGGATCCCACACGCGAATAGCCAGTTCGCCACCGCGCTGGATGAGCGCCATGCGAATATCTTCGAGGAACATGAAATCGGTCTGGCCGCTGGTGTCCGCTTTTAGTGTGGGGCTTTGGTCGGCTAACTTTTTCTCATTCAACCGTAAAGGGACGCCATCCGCGCAGGTCACCGTCACCTGGCCGGCGCGAAGGGTGAACTCGCCTGCCTGCACTGGCGCTCGGGCTGGCAAACGGATTGCATGCCCCGCCTCGCTGCCGAAAGTGTTCTTGCCCTCCTTCAGCCAAAATAAGCCCGCCAGGGAAAGCCAGCCGTACTCTCGGCGCAGGTTTGCCTCGCGCTCCACCCGGAATTGTTCGAGTCCTTGTTTATAGCCAGCAGATAGGAGGGTGTTCACAAGGCGCTATTGTAAGCCAAGGCAGCCACTTAAAAAACAAACCCCGCAGAATTCCGCGGGGTTTGTGCAAAGCTGCCGATTATTTTCGCTAAACTGATGTTGTTAATCCTTAGCTGCAGAGCTGCGTCTGCCGCCCGAAAGACTAAGCTCTTTCGTCCAGCTTTCCACCTGCCTACCGGCCACATCCCGAGCGCCTAAGCCGAATGCCAGTGCAACCGCCACACCTACAGCACCCAGCAGAATGCCGAAGGCTAGGTTGACGATATCCGGCGCTACACCTAACTGCTGCAGAGCGATGGCAATCGCGAATACCATGATGGCGATGCGCGCTAGGTTTGCAACCAGGTTAGCCTGTTGGCCACTGGCACTCCGGATTACTTCACGAGCTAGGTTGGCCAAATAAAGGCCAATGGCAAAGATAACCAGGGCTGCAATTGCCTGGCCACCCCACACGGCAAAGCTGGCAATGACCACGCCTAGAGTTTCAAACCCTAGCAGGTTTGCCGCTTCAGCTGAAGCCAGGAGCATCACTGCCACCAGCACGATGATCCCAGCGATCTCGGATAGTTTGGGTTGTCCTTTGAGCGGTTTCACTTGGAAGCCGAGACGTTGTGGTAGGGTATCGAACCCGATACCAGCCAAAACATTGGTGACCAATCCAGCTGCTAGTTTGCCGGCGAAATAGGCCACAGTCAGCACAAGTAGCGCGGCAAAGAAGACTGGCACGGCGTTGAGTACCGTAGTTAGCATCACCACAGCAGGCCCAGAAATCGCTTCCAATTCCAGGGCATTTAGCGCGGTGATCACAGTGGGGATCAGCACCAGGATGTAAATCACCGTGCCGATCAACTCAGACAGCCTGCGCTCCTTGGTAACGCCCACGCGCTCGCCAAACTGGTCTACATTGGCAGCCGCGAGCAGGTTGGTCACAATGCGGCGCACGATCCGCGCAAGGAACCAGCCGATTATCAGGATGAGCCCCGCCGCAAAGATCTTGGGTACAGCGGCCAGGATCCCATCCACTACGCCTTGCACGGGAAGTACTAGACCGTCCATACCCAAGACGCTCAACACAGCTGGAAGAAAAAGCAGCCAAACTAACCAGAAGATGCCATCGGAAATGGATTCACGCACTTTCCTCTGTTTACCCTTGATTTCTGCTTCGTCTCTCAGGCGTTCTTCAAACCGCGTAGTAAGTAGAGCTCGGTTGACTATGAAGCGCGCTACGCTGGCGATGATCCAAGCCAAAGCGAGAATCAAAACAGCGCCTAGCAGTTGGGGAGCAGCCGCCAACAATTGATTGAGCAAGCCGCTTAGTGGGCCGGAGATACCGGTGAGCTGTAAGGTTTGGAAAAAAGCCACCCAGACAAACAGCATGATCAACCAGAATACCCCGGTGCCAACCCAGCCTTCTATATTGGGTCGATCCTGGGGGTCGCCTTCAGGCAACGTGCCTTGTAAACGTTTTATTAGTTGGGTACGCACCAGCACTCGGCGAACTAAAAAGCCGCTTAATCGGGCTACTACCCAACCTCCAATCAGAATTCCCAGGGCAATCAGTAGGTTGAGTAAACCCTCCGTTGATTGACCGAACACTTGGGTCAAGACTTCATCAATCATTTTCACCTCCTATTGGATAGATTGTGTCGACAACCAGATGGTTATGACAGGTGGGGTGGAAAGGGGATTATGCTAAGGCAGTCTGCTAAAAACAGACAGGTCTACCGATTCTGTATCGATAGACCTGCTAAAAAGCGATGCCTATAGAATCCCCTAGCGAATCGGCAAACTTATTGTACCATGGCAGGCAGGGTTGAGTTTGGTGCTGCCTTCGTTACGTCTCTAACTCGAATTTGGCTGTAAAATGCCGCAGTAGCTCAGGCGCATAAGACATTTTCATGCCTTTGATTTTATCTGCGCCGGCTTTGATCCTTGTCATTACCTCAGCCACATAGTCCAGATGGCTTTGTGTGTAGACCCGCCGCGGTAAAGCTAGGCGCACCAACTCAAGCTTCGGGAACACCCAGCGGCCGTTCTCTTGCCTCCCGAAAGCAACCGCACCAATCTCCACGGCTCGGATGCCGCCTTCCAAATACAGCGCTGTCGCCAGCGCCTGCCCCGGCAACTGTTCACGACTCAAATGAGGCAGCATTCCAGCCGCATCGATGTATATGGCGTGCGCCCCCGGCGGCTCAATGATGGGGACGCCGGCTTCCCGGAACCGGGATGCCAGGTACTCGGCCTGCGACAAACGGTAAGCTAGGTAGTCCTCCTGCAAAGCCTCTTTTAGCCCCACAGCCAACGCGTCCAGATCGCGGCCGGAAAGGCCGCCATAGGTGGGAAAGCCCTCGCGCAGGATCAATTCAGCTTTCACACGGATAATTAGCTCGTCGTCGTTCATCGCCAGGAAGCCGCCCATGTTTACCAGCCCGTCCTTCTTGGCGCTCATCGTGGCGCCATCGGCAACTGAGAAAATCTCTTTAGCGATCTCCAAGGGCGACTTATTTGCATATCCTTTTTCACGCAACTTGATGAAATATGCGTTCTCTGCATAGCGGCAGGCATCAATGAAGAAGGGGATCTTGTACTTGCGATAGATCTTTGAGACCGCCTTGAGATTGGCCATGGATACCGGCTGCCCGCCGCCGGCGTTATTAGTGATGGTCATCATCCCAAAAGGTATGTTATCAGCGCCACGTTCCTTGATCCAATTTTCCAGGGCTTCCAAGTCCATATCGCCTTTGAAATCCAACCTGGCCTGTGGGTCGTAAGCGGCCTGGTTTACCAGGTTGGCAGGTTTCCCGCCGCGGGCGAGGATGTTGCCTTCAGTGGTATCGAAGTGCATATTGGATGGCACATGCTGGCCCGGTTTCAGCAAGGCCGCGCACAGGATGTTTTCGGCAGCGCGGCCTTGGTGGGTGGGGACGAAATGTTTGAATCCGAAGATCTCATCCATCACCGTCTTGAGCCGGTAGAAGGATCGCGATCCTGCATAAGCCTCATCCCCCAGCATCATGGCGGCCCATTGTTCCTGGCTCATCGCGCCTGTACCAGAATCTGTCATCAAGTCGATGTATACATCATCGGAGCGTAAGCCGAACACGTTGTATCCGACCGCTTGCAAGGCCTTTTTGCGCGCCGGCTCATCGATCAGGCGGATTGGCTCGACCATTTTGATGCGGAACGGCTCTGGGATGTATTTAGGCATTTAGCCTCCAATGAGTGGAAAGCGACCTCCAAAGTATAATCCGCCTCGGCATGCCCCTCGAGATCGTGAAACTTACCCTGGGACCGGCGCAGACCAACGCCTATCTGGTGGCGGCATCTGGCGGCCAGGAAGCCGTGGCAATCGACCCTTCCTGGGATGGCCACCTGATCCTGCAAGCGGCCGAGCAGCGCGGCTGGCGTATCGCTAATATTTGGCTCACCCATGCCCACTTCGACCATTTCGGCGGCGCGGCATCCGTGGCCGACGGTAGCAACCCTCCGCCGCCCGTAGCCATGCACCCCGAAGACTACTGGCTGTGGCGCCAGAACGGCGGGGCGCCTGCCTTTGGCATTCAGTTCGATCCCGGCCCTGAACCGACCATCGACCTGTTGCCCGGTCAGCAGCTGCACCTGGGGGACATCGAGTTTGAAGTGCGGTTTGCGCCCGGACACACGCCGGGACACGTGATGTTCTACGTGCCCGTTGAAAAGCTCATGTTCTGCGGGGATGTCATCTTCCAAATGTCGATCGGACGCACCGATTTACCCGGCAGCGAACCCCGCACTTTGCTCGAAAGCATCCAGCGCGAGGTACTGAGCCTGTCAGACGAAACCCGCCTGCTGCCCGGCCATGGGCCAGAAACTACTGTGGGGCAGGAGCGCGAATTCAACCCCTTTTTGCAAGAGTGAGGAGCCATGCTAAAAGACCGTCTACTTAATTTATACGAGTTCAATTGCTGGGGGCGTGATCTGGTGATCTCCAAGGCTGAAGCGTTAACCCCGGAGCAGTTTGACCAGGAGACACGCTTTCCACTGCACACGTTGAAAGAGACCTTGGTGCATACTTTGTCCGCTGAATTGGCCTATCGAAAACGCTGCATGGGGGAACCTTTTACCAGGGGAGTAGAAAAAGAGGAGTTCCCCGACCTTAGTTCCATTAAGGACTTCTGGTTGGATGAAGACAGGACAATGCGAACGTACTTGGCCACAGTGGACGACCAAACACTGGAAGGAACGGTTAAGTACACTACTTCACGTGGGGATGAATACGAACGCGTACGTGTGGACCTGCTGTTCCAGCTCTTTTTCCATAGCATGCAGCACCGCGCCGAAATCGCTCAGATGTTGACCGAGTTTGGCCACTCCCCGGGAAATATTGATTACGCGGTTTATAAGTACGGATAGAAAGAGCTTCTCAAACCTTATTGCAAATCTATGAAAGTGCAGCCACCTGTAAACTGCGCCACGAGCGCATAACCAGACGCTGCGATCACGCTTTCATCGAAAACAAAGGATAACGTCGCAGCCCCACCAGCAGTAAAAGTGCGCTCAATAGCAGCAGCGCCGCTGACATCTAGTAGGGCAGATGGCCCGGCATTATCACCCGACCAGATAGTAATCCCGTTGAAGGTCACCTCGCGTAAGTGTCCACTGTCCGCAGGGAAGGTGAGACCCAGCGAATCTAACACCAGGTTTCCGCCGCTGTTGGCCATTGACCAGGTGGCTGTGGATGCTGGAGTTGAAAACGCGCTGGCTGTCACCTGCGTGCACATCCCAGATCCGCCGCCAAGGTCCCCTGGATCGCCACCGCCTGCAGGAGGCGCTTCCGGGAAATCCTCCGGTGATTTCGGTGTGGCCGGAATGTCGGAGACGCGCATATAGGTGCTGGAGCTGAAAGGAGCTAACCCAGCGGGGATAAGCAGTTCCAGGCTGCTATCATTGCACACGTAGCCGAACTCTCCCACAGGCGGGCCAACGAAAGCATCCTCCAATGGAAAGGAGAACGAACCTGAAGGAGTAATTATCGTTTGGACGAAGCTGGATGCACCTGCCGAGGCAAAGATGCGACCCTCCTCCGGCGTTACCAGCGAGCCTGTACTCACGCCTTCCATCCGCACAGTAGCTGGCTGATCATCCATTAGGATCGTAGCGCTGTAATTTACGGGTGTAAAGGTGCTGTTCCCTTCTCCAGTAATCACCAGCATGAAGCTGCCGGTCACTTCCTGCACTGGCACAGCAGCGATGGATTCGAACATACGCCGCACTTCGCTGGTGCCCATTTCCCAGGTTCCCACCAAGCAACAGTCGAAGGTACCCGCCTCCCCGGATGTGATGTTCATCTGCAGTTCAGACTGGCTGGTCAGCGAAGCGCCAGCCGCAGCAGCGGTGAGCAGCACTACCCGTTGCGGGTTGGTGCCGCAGGACGTGGTGAATGTGGCTGGAATATCCAGGAACAGGTCGGGGAGCGGCGGTCTCCAGGATTCCTTACCAGCCATCCCAGCAGTCTCCTGAGCGATCTCGTATTGAGGGCCTTCTTCGAAGTTGAGGACGTAATGCTGCAGGGTGAATGGCGCGGTTGAAAGGAGGAGATTGCGCCCATCGGTGATATTGAAGTTGTTCTCATCCAGGAAATAAAGGGTGATCGGCCATGTACCGCCGCCCGTATCCGAGATCTGCTTCATCATGTAAGCCTGGCCAAACTCATGGAATATGGTTTGCTTGTCCCCAAAGCCGGCCAGCGTATCCGCCTGTGCGTTCTTGTTATCGGCAGTGAAGGCTAACACGTCGA
>JBBDXQ010000075.1:0-21008 GCA_040902265.1 Anaerolineales bacterium | reverse complement strand
GCTCCAGCCAGGATTGCGCCAGTCTGTGGGTCGATCACGTCTCCGAAGGCGTTCACTGCCACGATGGCGCCCACCTGCACCCCGGCGCCGATCTCCATGGCCGCCGTGCCGATACCGCCTTTCATGGACTGCCCGATGCCCAGGATCTTACCCACAGTTGCGCCGGTGCCGGCGCCCACGCTGCCTTCCTCTGGTGGTTTAGCGCTGGCGTTCAGACAAGCCTGGTAGCCCATCTCTCCATCCGGGCGGCGTTTGGCGGAGCCGATGCCCAGATCGAATAGGATGGCAGCGGGCACGATAGGCACGCGAGCCACACCAACATCGAAGCCGACCTTCTTTTCTTCAAGATAGCGCACCGCACCGCTGGCTGCATCCAGGCCGAAGGCAGAACCGCCGGCCAGCATGACGGCGTGGACCTTATCCACCAGGTGCATGGGGCGCATGGCGTCCGTCTCGCGCGTGCCGGGCGCGCCGCCGCGCTGCTCTACACCACCCACCGCGCCTCGTTCACACAGGATCACTGTGCAACCGGTGACCGCATCAAAATCCTGGGCGTGGCCTACACGGATGCCATCGATCAGGGTGACCGAATTATTCCTCATCGCCATCCTGGCGCTCCTCCAGTAAGCGGCGGGCAAAGTCGGGAATCTTACGCGAATAACCTGAATCCATCAGCGGTGAGGCGATCAGGAAATCCGCCGTGGCGCGGTTCGAAGCAGTGGGTATGTTGTGCAGCACGGCCAAGCGCAATAAAGCTTTCACATCCGGGTCGTGCGGCTGCGGCTGCAGCGGGTCCCAAAAGAAGACAAGCATGTCCACTTGGCCGGTGGCGATGGCTGCGCCGATCTGTTGGTCACCACCCAAGGGTCCACTCATGAAACGATGGACTTGAAGCCCGGTTTCAGCGATGATCAGAGCGCCGGTCCCACCCGTGCCAAACAATTCATGGTTGGCGAGCTCGTCCCGGTTGTGTTTAGCCCACTCAAGTAAATCATCCTTGCAGCCGTCGTGGGCTACCAGCGCGATCCGTTTTTTTTGGGCGATTTCTCTTAGCGGCATGTTATCCCCTGGAATAGATCAATTCGGTTTGCGGTTTGCTGAGAAATACAGCGCCATCTTTGGTGACCAGCACGTCTTCCTCGGTGTTGATGTATCCATAGCCTTCCACCATCAAGCCGGGTTCGACAGTGTAGACCTGGCCGATCTCCAGCGGGAGCTTGGGCGTATCGCCGTAGCGCTCCCACAGGGGACCAAGCAGGCCAGCTCCGTCGTGCACGCTGCGGCCCAGGTGGTGACCAGTGCCATACATGTATTCGGGATAGCCGGCAGCGGTAACCGCTTTGCGGGCAGCGGCGTCCACGTCCAGCCCAATGGCGCCAGGTTTCATGGCCTGCATGGCGGCTTCGATGGAGGCCAGGATGGTAGCGAAGCCGCGCTGAACCGGCTGCGGTGCGCGGGTTTCGCCGGGTTTCAGTATGTACATCACGCGTTGGATATCGGAGCAGTAATCTTCTTCGATGGCGCCAAAATCGAAATGGACGATATGGCCAGGTTGCACCTTGAGGTCAGTGGGGGCGGCGTGGCCAACAGGGCTTTCCGGACCGGTGTTTACCGCCGGGCAATGATGCTCCTCCCAGGCTGGCTGAAGGCCGCGTTCTTTGAGTTTGGCGTGCATGAAGGCCGCGATCTCGCGCTCGGTTTGTCCAATTTTTACAAAGGCAAAGGTTTCTGCATAGATCTCTTCGGCGGTAGAGATGGCCTTCTTTATTCTGCGCAGTTCTTCAGCGGTCTTGCGGCCGCGCACTGCGGCCACGAGGCCCTCGGAGCTGATCAACTGTTCGGCATAAGGGCTGCCAATATAATCACGCAGGATCTCGTGCATCCCGTGGGTGAGGCCATCGGCAAAGGTGTCGTTCCGGGAGGTGTTAACTGCGATCTTCTTTGGAGCCAGGCGGGTGATTGTCTTACCCAGCACTTCGCGAATGGACTGGTGGTAATCGAGCACCACGGAATAAGCCTCGGTATTGCGGGCGGTATCCGCTTCGTAGTGGCCCACGATGGCTATGCGTTCACCCGTGCGGCTGATGAGCAGCGCTGATTGCCAGGTGAGGTCAGACCCGAACAGCAGCGGAAGCATGGGGTCGCCACCAGCGGTGGTTTCACGTACGAAAGTGAGCCACAGGTCGATACCTAGTTCCTGCAGTACGCCTACGGCCTGCTCGACTTTTTCCTTGACCAGATTGCTCATTGAGTCCTCCAAGGGGTTAACTATAAATCGGATTTATGCAGTCAACCCCATCTCCACATCCTTGGCTTTGCTCACGGTTTGTGAAACAGGCGCCATGTCGGCCATTTCACCAGGCGTAAGCCTCGGGTGCAGTGCCACCGGGACCGGGCCAGAGTTCGTCAAGTTTCTTCAGCGCATCGCCATCCAGCTTAAGCTCCAGGGAATGCAGGTTGCCATCGAATTGTTCTTTGGTGCGTGGACCGATGATGGGGGCGGTGACGCCCGGCTGGTGCAGCAGCCAGGCCAGGGCCACATCGGCTGGGGCTTCGCCCAGTTCCTTGCAAAAATCTTCATAAGCTCTGATCTGGTCTTCGTATTCCTTTATGATCTCCAGCGTCTGTTCAGAAGCGCGGCGGCCATCCTTCGCCTTTTGGTAGGCGCCAGCTAACACCCCTCGATTTAACGGGCTCCAGGGGATAAGCCCCAGGCCATATCCCTGGCAGGCAGGGATCACTTCCAATTCGACGCTGCGCTTCATGAGGTTGTACAGGCTCTGCTCGCAAACCAATCCCATGAAATTGCGCGCCTGGGCGGCTGCCTGCGCCTGGGCGATATGCCAACCGGCGAAATTGCTGCTGCCCGCGTAGAGCACTTTGCCCTGATACACCAGCACTTCCATGGCCTGCCAGATCTCCTCCCAGGGCGTGGTGCGGTCGATGTGGTGCATCTGGTACAGATCGATGTGGTCGGTTTGCAGGCGGCGCAAGCTTTCCTCGCAGGCCTGGCGGATATGCACTGCGGAGAGGCGGCGCTGGTTAGGCCATGCCCCCATGCGTCCGAATACCTTGGTAGCCAGCACCACTTTCTCGCGGCGGCCTCCGCCCTGGGCAAACCAACGCCCTACGATCTGCTCGGTGATACCTTCGCCGGTTTTCCAGCCGTAAACGTTGGCCGTGTCGAAGAAGTTGACGCCAGCTTCAAGGGCATGGTCCATGATCGCATAGCTGTCCGGCTCGGTCGTGATCGGCCCGAAGTTCATAGTTCCCAGGCACAGCCGGCTTACCTCTACTCCAGTGCGTCCCAAGTGGGTGTATTCCATGGAAACTCCTTTCAATGAGGACCTATTTCGAGCGGCTGGTGAGCGGCCGTTGCAAAGCAGATAATAGTGGGAAGCGTTTCAAAACCAACCAGAGGAACAAGGCTTCAATTAGCATGGCCGCGCTTAAACCAAAAGCAGCCACTGGAACACCGGGAAAGCCCAAGCCAATGCCTATGGTGAGCACCAGGATCAGTGTGGCCAATTCCAAGGCCATGGCAATCGCCTGGGGCCGCGTATTGTGCTGCGAAGTGAGCATGCCGCGCGAGACCATAACGAAAGCCATGGCCAGGGGCAGGAGCAAGGCCAGAGCCGCACCGTTCCTGGCAATGTTGCTTAACTCTTCCGGCATACCGAGAAGACTGCGGAAGTAGAAGTGCGATATAGGTGTGACGCTGACCAGGGCGAGAATGGTGGAAGAAGTTATTCCCAGGATCAGGGCAAAACGCCGCATGGCGATAAAACTGTTCTTTTCTTCGCTGATCGCGATGGTCACTTCGGGCAGGGCCATCTCAGGGGCGCGGGTCATGAAGAGCAGCCCGCTCAGCACTGGCCAGGCCGCCAGATTGAGAATGGGCTGTGGTCCGCGGGCCAGGGCGGCAGCGATGATGGGTTGAGTGAAGAGGAATAACAGGTTGCTGGTGGCCAAAGGCCAATGAAAGTTTACCAATTGCCTATAACCCAAGTCGGGTTGGGTTGAGCTTATGCCTGCTGCAAATTTATCAGCCACCAAGGGCGCGCTGGCCCATTGCGCGTAAAGGGCTTCGGCCGCCACGCCGAGGCTGAGCGCCAGCGCGCCGACGGCGATGCCTGGCGCCGGTGTGAACACCGCCAGAAAAGTGGCCGTGCCGGCTGAGCTGACCAGGCGCAAAATCGTGCCGCGACCCACTTTGCCGCTCTGCCCATAGCGGATGAGGATCCCCTGGCGAAAGCGGCGCCAGGCGATGGCCGCGCTCCACGGCAGCATGAGCTGCAACCCGAGGCGCACAGGAGCGTGCAAGCTCTCCGGCGCGGCGAGCAGATCTTTGACAACCAGGTCGAATAGCGGAGTCCAAGCCACCAGGAATTGCAGCAGCGTGGTGGCGATCATGAGGTGCAAGGTGAAACGCCGCAACATCAGGTAGTTTTGGCGGCTGCGTGCCAAGGCGGTGGAGGTGGCCAGCAGTGAGATGACCGGGCTTTCGATGGTGATGCTAAGATAAAAAGCCACGCCGAAGGCGGCGATCATGAGTTCTGCTTCGCCGAGGCGAGCCAGGGCAGCATTGATATAGGGACTCTCCAAGGCCATTAATAGCCAACTGGCCGCCAGGGGCAGCCAGAGGAGCAAGATGCGTTTTTGGGTCAATGGCGATCTTGCGGTGGCGCTTGCTTCGTCGATGATCGCCATAATAAAAAGTCTACCATGCTCGTTGCCCTAACTAATAAAAGTTGAATGTAAAGAGATTCGCATAAGCCATTGCAATGCCTTGTCTCACTCAGGTGGAAGGGTTTAGCTTCGTCAGGGCAATCACGGTAGAATGAATCTCCATGCTGTTTAATCACAACTCTGGAATTTTGCTGCACGTCACCAGTTTGCCTGGGCCGTACGGTATCGGAGACTTGGGTCCGCAAGCGCACAGCTGGCTGCGCTTTCTGGAAAAAGCGGGCGTGCGCTGGTGGCAGGTTTTGCCACTCGGGCCAACGGGCTATGGGGATTCGCCCTATCAGTCCTATTCTTCTTTTGCCGGCAACCCGAACCTGGTGAGCCCCGATCTGCTCTACGAAGACGGTCTGATCGATATGGAGCACCTGGATAAGACTCCGGCTTTCCCAGCTGAACGCGTGGACTTCAGCAGAGTGATCGATTGGAAACGCGGTCTGTTCCAGGTGGCTTTCATGCGCTTGAGTACGCTGCCCAAGCTGCGCGAGGAATTTGAGCAGTTCCGCCAACAGGAAAACGCGTGGTTGGACGACTTCTCCCTGTTTATGACCATCAAGACCCAGGAGGAAGGGCGTCCCTGGCTTGAGTGGCCGGCTGCACTGCGTGATCGCGGCCCGGAGGCCATGCTGGAAGCCAAGCGCCATTATGCTTCCACCCAGGGTTATTTTGCTTTCCAGCAATTTCTTTTCTTTCGCCAATTGAACCAGCTGCGCCTTCAGATGAAGCAGCAGGGCATCGGCCTGATCGGGGACCTGCCCATTTACTGCGCCCAGGACAGCGTGGATGTGTGGTGCCGGCGTGATCTGTTTGAACTGGACCAACAAGGCCAGCCTATCCACGTGGCCGGGGTGCCGCCGGACATGTTCGCGGCTACCGGGCAGCGCTGGGGCAATCCGTTGTATCGCTGGGAAAAGCATAAAGAGCAGGGGTATGAATGGTGGCAGGCGCGGCTGGGGGCCGTGCTGCGCCAGGTGGACGTGGTGCGCCTGGACCATTTCCGCGGATTTGTCAATTATTACGCGGTGCCGGCCAGCGAACCTACCGCAGTCAAGGGTGTTTGGATCGACGGGCCAGGTGCTGGGTTCCTTGCCACTATCAAGGAAAAAATGGGCAGCCTGCCTTTGATCGCCGAAGACCTGGGCGGCGAAGCTCACCCGCCCGTAATTGAGTTGCGCGAACAATTCGATCTACCCGGCATGAAGATCCTGCAATTTGCTTTCGATGAGGACCTTAACCATCGCTTCCTGCCGCACAACTATCCGGAAAATTGCGTGGCTTACACCGGCACGCATGATAACGATACGGCGTTGGGATGGTTTGAGAATGCACCTGAGAGTGAGCGCAACCTTTGCCTGGACTATCTGAGGAGCGATGGTGCGCATCTGGCCTGGGATATGCTGCAGACGCTGTGGACTTCGAAGGCGGATTTGACGGTAGCGCCGTTGCAAGATTTCCTGGAATATGGCAGCGAGGCACGCATGAACTACCCCGGCGAGCCGCTCGGTAACTGGGGCTGGCGGGTGGAGAAGAAAGTATTGACTATCGAGCTGGCCGGTAAAGTCGCTGACTTGAATCAGAAAACTCGCAGAGGGGGTTAACCGCGCGGCTTTGCCACACCCACCCAAGGTGCGCTTTTTCTAAGGTAATAAGAACAATGACCCCCGAAGGGGTCATTGTTTTTTATTTTTACCTTTTCTTTTTAGGCGAGGTCTTTTTCTTTGCGATGCTTTTCGCCTTGGTTGCCTTGGCTTTACTGGCCATTTTCTTTACGGCCGTTTTTTTGGCGGCTGGCTTTTTGGTGGCTGGTTTCTTAGCCGTTGGTTTCTTTTTGGCCGGAGCAGCTTTCTTTTTGGCAGCTGCAGGTTTTGGCTTGGCACCTTTGGCCGCAGGTTTAGCGGCCGGTTTGGCGGTGGCTGGCTTTGCATGGTGCAGGGGCGAAGCTGGCGCCCTGGGCGGGGAGATCACCGGCTGCATCGCAACCTGCCTTGGCGCCCAATCGGGCACCTCGCGTTGCAACTGGGCTTTGGGCACCATGTTGGGGCGTCCGCAGCGAGGACAATAGGCGTTGTAGAACTTAAACCCTTTAGCCTCCACCTCATCCAGGGCGGCGACAACGCCCTCCTGGCTGAGCGTGAAAGGCGTGAAGCAATGCGTACAACGTACTAGCATATACTCTCCTTCCGGTGATGCTGATTAATTATACACAGGCGTTGATTTTGGGGTAGGGCGCAATGTGGCGATCAAAATTCCCAGCAGGATCAGCGCAGCCCCCGCGAGCTTTAGCCATCCCGGCACTTCACCCAGGACGAAAAAAGCCAGGATGGTCGACCCCACTGGTTCGCCCAGAAGGCCAATAGAAACATAGGAAGCCGGCAGGTGCGCTAAGGCCCAATTGAAGCTGGAATGCCCAATAAGCTGCGGAAGCAGAGCCAGGAGGAGCAGGTAAATGTAGATCTCACCCGAAAAGCCGAAGACGGGTAGCCCTGAAGCAGCCACCATGCCGATTAATACCACGGCAGCCATGCCGTAGACCAGGAATACGTAGGGGGTGAGGGAAAGTGTGGGACGCAGACGCCTGCCGATGAGGATATAGCCGGCGCCAGCCCAAGCGCCCATCAAGGCGAGAAGATCGCCAAAAAAGGCTTCACCACGCAGGAATTCGCCGAGAGGCGGGCATTGCAGCCCGCCTGAAGCCTGGGTGCATGAGTCGCTAAGGGCTACGACGGTTCCACCCACCAGGGCAACCAGCAACCCGATCAGGAACCCCGGCGCCAGCCGCTCTTTTAATAACCAGGGCGCAAGTAAGGCCACCCAAAGCGGGTTGGTGGTTACCAGTACCACCGAGCTGGCCACGCTGGTGAATTCTAGCGAGAGGATCCAGGTGGCAAAGTGCAGCGCCAGCAGCAGGCCGGCGAGGGCGGCCAGCGCCAGTTCGCTGCGGGTCAACCGGCGCAGCTCGCCCGCGTGACGTGGGACGGCCATCGGCACGAGCAACAGCCCGGCCAGTCCCATGCGGTAGGCGGCGATGACCAGCGAAGAGACCTCCACTTGCGCGAAGCGGATCAGCGGGGAGGAGGTAGACACAGCCAGGATGCCAAGAATTAGCACCAAGACCGGCGGAATTTTGCTGAGTGCAGGAACTTTCACAGGTCGATTGTGATTTTCTTGACAAACACTAGGGGGACAATTACAATGAAACCGTTCGCCTCGACATTGTAACGCAGGTCGCGCCTGCACGTTTGTAACCATTAAAGGAGCACGATCATGGCATTTACACTTCCCCAACTTCCTTACGAATTCAACGCCCTGGAACCACATATTGATGCGCGTACGATGGAAATCCATCACGGCAAACATCACCAGGCTTACGTGAACAACCTCAACGCTGCGATCGAGAAGCATCCCGCATTGGGCGACAAATCCCTCGAAGACCTGGTGATAGGCTGGAACAGCCTGCCCGAAGACATCCGCGGCGCGGTGCGCAACAACGGCGGCGGGCATTACAACCACAGCCTGTTCTGGGTGTTGATGGCGCCCAAAGGCGGCGGAGAACCCAGCGGCGCGCTGGCCGATGCGATTAAGAAGGCCTTCGGCGATTTCGGAGCCTTCAAGGAGAAATTCGCGGCAGCCGCTATGGGTCAGTTCGGCAGTGGCTGGGCCTGGCTGGTGAAATCCAGCGACGGAGTGACCGTGGTCAGCACACCGAACCAGGATAACCCCATCTCCAACGGCCAAACACCGATCATCGGCGTGGATGTTTGGGAGCATGCCTACTATTTGAATTACCAGAACCGCCGAGCTGATTACGTGGCAGCCTGGTGGAACGTGGTGAATTGGGACGAAGCCGCTAAGCGCTTTGGAAGTTAAGCGCGGGTGAAGTAGTAAAATCGAAGGGATGAAGGAGCATAGATGACCCATATTATTACCAGTTTGTGCCTGCGAGATGGCGGGTGCGTGGACGTATGCCCGGTGGAATGCATCGTGCCCGGTATGCCGCAGGACCAATACCCGTGGTATTACATCGATCCGGTCACCTGTATCGATTGCGGCGCGTGTATCCCAGAATGCCCATTTGAGGCCATTTTCACCGAGGACGAAGTCCCGGAAGCCTACGGCGCCAAGGGCGGCGAGCATCAAGCCATGCCCAAAGGCACACCTGGTTTCGACCAGACCTTTGAGGGTAGCAACCACTACGGTAATCCAGTGAAGGTCGAAAGCACCAAACCCCTGGCAGCCGGAGAAACGGTAAATCTGCGCCCCGATATCCAGCCCAACTATGACTATTTCGAAAAGGGACCTGGTTATTGGGATGGCTGGCAGCAACACGGCCGCTAAGAAGGCTTAGGATAAAAACGGAGGAGGCACTGCCTCCTCCGTTTTGCATTAAAATGAATATGTTGACTATCACCCCTACCTACAGCAGGTAACCCATGGCAAACAAGACAGCAATACGTATTGAAAAAGATTCGCTCGGCGAGGTGAAAGTGCCAGCTGGCGCACTTTACGGCGCGCAGACCCAGCGCGCAGTGGACAACTTCCCCATCAGCGGCCTGAAACCCTGGCGTGCTTTCGTGTGGTCGATGGCAGCTATCAAGCACGCCGCAGCCGATGTGAACAAAGAACTGGGCTTGCTGGATAAGGAAAAAGCCAAGGCGATCTCAGAGGCAGCTGGCGAAGTGATGGAAGGCAAATGGGATGACCATTTTGTTGTCGACCCCTTCCAGGCTGGCGCGGGCACCAGCCATAATATGAACATCAACGAAGTCATCGCTAACCGGGCTACCCAGTTGCTGGGCGGTGAACTGGGCACCTATCAAGTGAACCCCAATGATCATGTCAACATGGCCCAGTCGACCAACGACACCATCCCGACGGCCATCCGTTTAGGCTGTCTGTGGCGACTGGATGAATTATTAGATGTGGTGGACGGCCTGGCGGCTGCGCTGGCACTTAAGGCCAAGGAATTCGACCCGATCGTCAAATCCGGCCGCACCCATCTGCAGGACGCGGTGCCAGTGCGTCTGGGCCAGGAATTTGGCGGCTACGCCAAAGCTGTAGCCCGTGACGGCGAGCGCCTTCGCCGCGCCGCACAGGGCTTGCGCCGCCTGGGCATCGGTGGCACTGCCACTGGATCCGGCCTCAATGCCCATCCGGAATACCACGCACGCATGGTAAAACGCCTGGCCGAACTTACCGGCCTGGACCTGACCACTTCCGATAACCTGTTCGAAAGCATGCAGTCCCTGGCGGATGCCGCCGATTTCTCGGCAGCATTGCGCACCCTGGCGCTCACTATGACGCGCATCGCCAACGATTTCCGTCTGTTGGCTTCCGGGCCATCCACGGGCCTGGATGAGCTGCGGCTGCCGATTTTGCAGCCTGGGTCGAGCATCATGCCGGGCAAGGTGAACCCGGTGATGGCCGAGATGACCAACATGGCCATGTTCCATGTGATCGGCTGCGACACGACCGTGTCGTTGGCGGTGGCTGCCGGGCAGTTGGAGCTCAACGTGATGATGCCGATCATCGCCCATAACCTGTTTGAAGCCATGCAGGTAACAATCGGGTCGCTGACCGCCTTCACGGATAAATGCGTGACCGATCTGGCTGCCAATAAAGAGAAGGCTGAAGGCTGGCTGGCACGCAACGCCATTATCGTCACCGCCCTCAACCCTTTGATCGGCTACCAGGCCGGCGCAGCGTTGGTGAAGCAAGCCCTCAAGGAAGACCGCACCGTGGGGGAAGTGGCTGTTGAGCAGGCCGCAGCTGGGCAGCTCGAGCGCGTCGATGGAGGCGGCAAGATGACCGCTGACGAGATCCAGGCTGCGCTTAGCGACTTGCGCAAACTTACCGAGGGCGGGATCATTAAGTAGGAACGAGCGGCGGCTTTCCGAAATTGACCAATACCTACACAACCTCGATGAAGCACAGGCCAGTTGTGGAACAAGGGCAAGGCCATTAGTAGCCTCGATAGAGCACTAATAGAAACGCCCGCGGCTTGCGGGCGTTTCGTATTATCAGTTGCGCGATTAAGGTATAGAAAAGTTTTCCAATTCGGTTTTGGCTAAGATGGCTTCGCCTTCGAAAGCTGCCGAAGAGTCACTCTTGACCCAACCGAGGTCGGCAACCCACCAGTTGGTGGTTAGCGCGGTGAAATTCATCGGCAGGGAAAGCCCACCGCTGCCCATGCTCAGCTGCAGCTCGAAAGAAATAGTAGTTTCGATCTTCATGGCTTCAAAGCTGCCTGCGGGGACTGATACGTTCTCGACGCCCATCGCAAGGTAGGTCTGGGTGGCAGTGCCCGTCGAGAGGGCCGTGATGCCATCCGTTATTTCCATTTCACCAGTGATATTGAAGCTTTGTTCCCAGGTGTCACCGCTAGCAATGTCTTTTGGCATAGTGACCCCTACCGTATCCATGGTCTCGAAGGTCCCGGAAACACCGGCAGCCGAGAGGGTTACTTCCGGCCCGCTTCCATATTGCAAGGCGGACAGGCCATCCGCCGTGCATTCCCATTGATGGGTGGCCGTCTGATCGTCGAATTGGTTGGTCAGCGTGAACCTGGTTTCGTTCACAGCCGTGATGGTGCTGGTCCAGGCGATATCGTCGCCCATGGCGGTGCCGCCATATGTCCAGGTTGCGCCGACCACAACTGGGAAATAGGCATTGGCGCAAAAGCCGGCAGGTTCAGTGGGGGTAGGAGGCTCAGTGGCAGTGGGCGCTTCAGTGGGCGCAATGGTTGCCGCGCCAGGTCCGCCACTGGCCGTTGGGGGCGTGCTTCCACCGCAAGCAGCTAAGAGCAGGGACGCAGCGAAAATTAAGCCTAGGATTGTTCGACTGGAAAAGGTACGTGTCTTTGTATTTAGCGAAGACATAATTCTCCTTGTTTATTGATAACGACAGGAGAGGATAGCATGTCACGGCATGATCTGCCTAGGGAGCAGATTAATCAAGTTCCCCACGCGTGTGTTGGATCAGCTGTGGCTTGGTTGGCAGCATTTTCGTTCGGTTCTTGGTTAACGAACGCGCCGCTACCGCAGGCTTGCAGAAGCAGGCTCGCCATGATTAATAGAGTGAAGAACTTTTGTCGCAAGTGAATGCTGCGGCTGTTTTTGTTTTCCATGTTGTTCTCCTCGTGCGCAAGGATAGGCGAATACAAGTTAGAAATTAGATGAAGAAGAGGGGAAAAACCTTCATTTGTTAATACCAAATTTGGGAATGAACCCCAATCCTACTTTTGTACTTGACGCGCGCCTCCTTCGGCCTTACGCTTTGCCCTATGGTGATCCGTGTCATGCCCAAGGAGCTAGCCTCGCAGATCGCCGCCGGGGAAGTGGTGGAGCGCCCAGCATCCGTTGTCAAGGAGCTGGTCGAGAACGCCCTGGATGCTGGGGCTGGATATATTCGCATCCGGGTGGAGGGTGGTGGGCAGCGCCTTATCGAAGTGACCGATGACGGCAAGGGTATCCCGGCCGCGGAGCTGCCTCTAGCTTTGCAGCGGCACGCGACCAGCAAGCTGAGTCGGGTAGAAGACCTGGCCAGCATCCGTACACTGGGTTTCCGCGGCGAAGCCCTCGCCGCCATGGCTTCGGTGGCGCGCCTAACCTTGGTTTCCAGGCCGCCCGAAAGCCAGGCTGCTGCCCGCCTGTTGGCCGATGGCGGCCACACCGGCGAGGTGGAAGCCACCGGCGCGCCGCAAGGTACCTCGGTGCGCGTGGACGAATTGTTTTACAACATTCCAGCCCGGCGCAAGTTCCTCAAGAGCGAGAACACAGAGCGTCGCTATATCAGCAACCTGGTGGCGCGCTACGCGCTGGCCTATCCCGGGGTGCGATTTTCGCTAGAGATCGACCACAAGCCAATATTGAACACCAGCGGAAACGGCGACCGCCGCGAGGTGCTGGCTGCCCTTTACGATAGCGGCGTCGCCCGCAGATTGCTGCTAGTGGATGCCACCGGTGAAGAGAACGAGGTGCAGGGCTTTATCAGCCCGTTGGACCTTACCCGAGGCACCCGTTCGGAACTCACTTTTTTTGTCAATGGCCGTTGGGTTCAAGACCAGTCGCTGAGCGCGGCGGCGTTGCAGGCTTATCGCGGCTTGCTCATGGTGGGGCGCTTCCCCATCGTGGTGCTCTTCATTCAGGTTCCAACAGAATTGGTGGATGTAAATGTGCATCCCACCAAGGCCGAAGTGCGCTTCGCCGAGCGCGAGCGCGTGTTCAGCACAGTGCAGCGCGCCATCCGCCGCGCATTGTTAGCCTATTCGCCTTTGCCGTCCTTGGAACCGGTACAACCCGGGCTGGCCTGGCGGCCATTGGCGGCCCCCACTGAGCCGGATCCAGTGGATGAAATGGAAGAGACCGCACAGGAAATGCAGCCTACCATTCAGCCTCAGGCCCCCTTACCGGGTAGCGGGGTTCCTTTACTGCGCCTGGTGGGGCAGGTGGGCACGGCTTATCTAGTGGCTGAAGGACCGGATGGGCTCTACCTGGTAGACCAGCATGCGGCTCATGAGCGCGTGTTGTTCGAACGTTTCCAATCCCAGCGCGGCAAGGTGGGTTCCCAGGCTTTGCTTGAGCCGGCGATTTTACAGTTGAGCCCAGCCCAGTCCGACCTGCTGCAAGGCCAGCTGCCTGTACTAGCAGAGTTAGGTTTCGAAGTCGAATTGTTTGGGCCGCATACCTATAAAGTGCGCGCCATCCCTTCCTTGCTGGTGGGTAGCGACCCTGAAACCGCGTTGCGCGCCGTGGTTGAGGATTTCGAAGAGGATGAGACCCCACTGGAGAAAGAAAGAGATGCTCGTTTGGTGGCGCGCATTTGCAAACGGGCAGCTGTGAAGGCCGGGCAAACCCTTGCGCTCGAAGAACAACGCCAACTATTGAACGACCTGGAAGCCTGCAGCTCGCCGCGCACTTGTCCCCACGGGCGGCCTACCATGATCCACCTGTCGATTGAATTATTGGAGAAACAATTTGGGCGCAGGGGCGCGCGCTAATTGCCGTCTTTTTGGGCCAGCTCACTGAGCATATTTACTAATTTCACGGTTTGCTGTGCGTTAAAGCTTTCGGGGTCAACAGCCACCATGGATTGCTTGGTCCGGGCGGCCTGGTAAGCCAGTTCGGGGGCGGGAGTGAATACCAGATCCAATTTTATGCCCAGCGCTTTCTCCACTTCGGCCGCGCTCATCGCCTGGTCAGTACGCACCCGGTTGACCATGGCAGGAATGATCTTGCCGGCAGCCCCCAACGCATTCAGATCTTGCAGCATGGCTCTGGTCTGGATCATGGTATGCGGGTCAGGCTCTATGACCAGGATCACCTTGGTGCATATTTCCAATACACTTTGCAGCGCTTCGGGAAGGGCAACCCCCAGATCGAGGATAAGGTATTTGGCTCTGGAACGTAGTTCACGCAATGTGGCAGACATCTGCACGTTGGAAGTGAGCAGGGCTGCATCGCTTGGTTTATTTGAGGCCAGAAGAAGTTTTAACCCGGATTTGTGGGTGGAGAGCGCCCCCTGAACAGTAGTGTGGTTTATTTTGTCGGTGGGCGATTTCAATAGATCGTTCAGGCCTTGCGAATTGGTGAATCCCATATACACACTGATATCACCCCGGCCAGGGCGTAACTCGGCCACTACCACTTCAGCGTCGGGGAAGCGTCCCAAGAAAGTAGCGCCAAGGTTGATACATAAGGTCGACACTCCCTGGCCGCCCTTGGCAGCCAGCACGCCGTAGACCTTGCCACTGTCCGCGGGGTCATCGGGCAGCGAGGGCAGCATGGCCGTGGGGCGCTTGAGTAGGCTGCGCACCCGGGCTACAAGTTCAGCGGGATGGGTGGGTTTGGTCAGGTACTCATCCGCCCCAGCATCCAGGCCGGCGACTTTGTCGTCCACCTGGGCTTTGGCAGTAAAGAGGATCACAGGGATCGAGGCCGTGGCGGGGTCGGCGCGCAGACGGCGCAGGACTTCGATGCCATCCATTTTCGGCATCATTATGTCGAGCAGGATCAGGTCGGGGTGCCGCTGGGCTACTTTTTCCAGGGCTTCCACTCCATCCTGCGCGGCACTGATGGTGTAGCCCTGTTTTTCAAGGGTAGTGCCGATCAGCTTGACCGTATCCAGGTCGTCATCGACCACCAGGATTCTGATGATTGGTTTACTAGTTGCCATAGGGAATTCAGTCTAGCATAATGAAGATAAGTAAACAAGGCGAATAGAAATCGAGTCCCTGGATGCCATTCCATACACCCTGTTCAGCAAACGCGCCGGTTAAGCCAAGTATCACCGCTATAATTTCGACATGTTGCTGGCTGATGTGCAAAAAATGCTTCGAGAAATTTGCGGAGTGGACCCTGAGCAAAAGCTAGTATTGGGGTTTTCGGGCGGGCCGGATAGTCTGGTTTTGCTGCACGTATTGAATTCTTTGAACCAGCCGCTGGTGGCAGCGCATCTCGATCACGGCTTGCGGCCAGAGTCCGCCGCGGAGGCCGGCCAGGCCGGGGAGCTTGCCGCGGGGTTCGGGGTGCCTTTCGTAACCGACCGAGTTGATGGCGCAGCATACGCTAAGGATCAGGGGTTCTCGATTGAAGAGGCTGCCCGCGAATTGCGTTATCGCTTCTTGTATCGCATCGCCTCCCTGCAGAACGCACAGGCGGTGGCAGTAGCCCATTCAGCCGACGACCAGGTGGAAACAGTGCTGATGCATTTGCTGCGCGGTGCAGGGGCGGCCGGCCTGCGAGGGATGGCGCCGCGCCTTCTGCCTAACCCTTGGAGCCAGGACCTGCCTCTGGTGCGCCCGCTGCTGGCTACCTGGCGGCAGGACATCCTGGAATTCTGCCAAGCCAAAGGCTTGCAGCCCCTGCACGACCCATCCAACCAGGATCCGACTTACTTCCGCAATCGCCTGCGACAGGAACTGGTGCCACAAATGGAGGGCCTGGCACCAGGCTTCAAGAAGCGCCTGGCGCACAGCGCCGAATTATTGGCAGCCGATTACGCCGCGCTGGAAGATATGGCAGAAGAAGCCTGGCGCCGATGGCTGCTGGCGAGGGGCAGCGATTACTTGCATCTCAACCGGAGTTCATTTCTGGCTGAACCGCTGGCCATGCAACGTGCCCTATTGCGCCGCGCCCTGGCCGAACTGCGGCCAGAGCAACGCGACCTGGATTTTGCAGGCGTGCTGCGCGCCCTGGAACTGATAAAGAAAAAAGATCGATCGGCGCCAGAAGATTGGTTGGCTGGCCTGTACTTGTTGATCGAAGGTGAACAGCTTTGGATCGCGGGTTGGGAAGCTGAGCTGCCAGTGAAATGGCCGCAAGCGCCGGCGAGCGCTGTTTCCTTTAAAGCCCCAGCTGAATTGGCACTGAATTCTGGGTGGCGATTAGTAGCTGGGATCCAGCAGCCGGGCAGGTTGAGCGCCGCCCAGAATGGGGATGAATACCAAGCCCAACTGGACTTGGACCAAATGAGCGAGCAACTGGTCTTGCGTCGCCCGCGGCCTGGTGACAGATTCCAGCCGCTCGGTATGGAAACTGGCTCGATCAAATTGGCAGACTTTTTCATCAATGAGAAATTGCCCCGTCGTGCCCGGGCTGCCTGGCCGCTGGTATGCCGCGGCGAAGAGATCGTGTGGGTTCCCGGTTACCGGCTAGCTCATCCGTATCGGTTGCAAGCAAATAGCAGGCAGGTCATGCGTCTGACCTTGGAACACGATTAGTGCAACTCAGCAATATGATTTAGTTTTTATTAAGTACCAAGACAAGTTCCAATCTCCACTTTCTGCTCCCCCTTGTCCTCTTTTTAGAACATACTGATCTGCTCATCCCCTCGCAACTGGCGCAGTTTCATTCCCACTTCACGCCATTGGATCTCGGAGACGCCCAGCTTTTGGCGGATCTTGTTTTCCTCCCTGCCAGCCTTCAAGTCGTTGAAAGCGCAGGTCCAACGGCACATAAGAAAGGACAACTGGTGCTCCAGGCCGGCCTCTTTGCCCAGGTCTTCGAGTAGATACTCCAACCTGCGAGGAGACCAGGGGAAGAGACCCTCGCTGAGATCGTATTGCTGGCGATACTCGTCATAGGCATCCACCCATTCCTCTGGCAGGACGATCTTGCGTTCCTTGTATCGATCCTTGGGGCTGTTGTAGCGTACGAATAGCAGGGGTCCCCCAGGTGCGCCCAGGTCCACATGCTTGGTGGTCAGTGCTAGGCATTCGCCTTTCTTGATACCGGTGTGCAGCAGCAACGAGACCAGCATGTAGCTGCGCGCGTCCGGGTTGCGGCCGCGGCGCTGGCGGTCGGCGATCTTCAGCACCTTCTCCATCTCAGCGGAGGTGAGCACCCCTGGCAGCGGGCTGAGCACTGAGCGTTGCAGCACGCTCTCCGCCGGGTCAGCCAGGATGGCGCCATTGCGTTGCAGCCAGCGGAAGAAGGCTTTGATCGAAGTCACGCGGCGGGCGAAGGTTTTGGGGCTGCAAGGGACGCCGCGTTCCGCTTGCATCCATTGAAGGAAATTATTAAGGTCGTTGGTCGTGATGGCGCCGACGAGTTGGTCGGCAGGCAGGTAGGAAGCCAATAGTCTTAGGTCGGCGAGGAAGGCTTTTACCGTATGAATGGAGGAGCCCTGGTCCTGTAGGTACAATTCCCAGCCAGCCAAGCTGGGTGGCAGGGAGCTGCGGGCATCGATCAGCGTGGCAGTCTTGGCTGGCATAAGGCTCCCATATTGCGCATAGTCATATTAGGGAGTGTAGGGCAGAGAGTGGCGCTTGTCAAACGAGTCGCCCTGGCAATCGGCGAACCCGGATAAGCGCGTGATAAAGAAATGCACTCCAGTTTATAATCCCTGGCAGCGCTTAGGGTGCAGATACACCAATCGACGTTGGCGGAGGCAAATGCGCAGCCAAGTATTCAATGTAAGCATCGCTTTGCTGGTCGCCGCTATCTTGTTAGCTGGTACAGCCAGTTCCGCTCGGGCTGCAAACGAAGTTATCTTCCTTGGGGCCAGGTTCATCGCAGGGAAGGGTTTAGCGCTCACCTTCAAGGTATCTGCCGAGTATGACCTCACCCAACTTGCCAACGTGGCAATTTCTGGGGAGCTTATTAACTTGATCTGCACCACTAAAGGGGAAAACGGGGGCTTCAAGAAGGTGGTTTGCATTGCCAACGTGTCTCAGCGTTCCATGAGCGGTTCAGCCCTTATCTCGTTTGGCGCATATTCATTCAGCACCAAGCTCAATGAAGCCCGCCCTTGGTGCTATAGCGTCTTTGATTTTGACCTCTATTTGGATTGGAGCCAGATCGGCTCGCATTGCCAGGCTCACACAGTGGGGGAGGGTGATGTGATCCCATTTTATAGCCCGATCTATGGCGACTCTTTCGATTACATCTATGGGGATTACACTATCTTTGATCCATTATGCGGCCCCAACCCGCCTGACCTTGGGAAAGGTTTTTATTACGAGTGCTTTTGATCAGGTTAATTAAAACCAGAGCGATCATCAGGTCTTTCAATCGATCTGGACTTCGATGTCCGCTTATTCGACATTCAACGCCAAGCGCATCATCTCCAGCACTTGATCGAAATTTGGCAGCAACACTGCCCCGCCCATTGAGGTGGTGAATGGCGTTACCAGGTCAACGCCTACAGCGTAGCGGGCGATCTCACCTTGGCCTGCGCTGAGGTCGGAAGCCAGTGGAAATAAGGGCAGCAGGTCTTTCAGCTCCAGGTCCGTAGTCACGGTCTGCTGGTATTGCGCGTAGAGTTCGGGAGCGCGCCCCAGGGCATCCAGGCTTAGCAGGCGATGGAACATGGCCACCAGCACTTCCTGGGTGCGCAGTGTGCGGTCGAAATCGCTGGAGGTGCCGCGCGAACGCACATACCAGAGAGCCGTCTCTCCATCCATAGACACCGGGCCGGCGGGCACACTGAAGTCGCCAAGTCCGTCGCGCTCGTCGGTGAGTGGCTGCGCCACTTGCACGGTGATGCCGCCCAGCGCGTTCACGATCGTCTCAAACCCGCCGAAGTTCACCAACACATAATGGTCGGGGCGCACGCCAAAGTTGTATTCCAGCATGTCAGCTGTCATTTCAATGCCGCCTTTGGCAAACACGCCGTTGATGCGGTCCACATGCCAGCCAGGCGCATACACATAGAGATCGCGGGGAAACGAAGTGAGGCTGACGCTCTTTTGATTCGGGTTGAGGGTCAGCAACAGCACCACATCGGTGCGAAAGCCGCCATCGTTTGGCCGCTGGTCTGAACCCAGCAGCAGCACATTGACCTGACCCGCGGGCTGGATGAAGCGACCCACCGGCGCGGGGATATCAATATCAGATCCTAAAGTAGGTGGCAGGAAATCATCGAAGTGGGCAGGGAGCATGCCCGAAATCTGCGGCCGGCTTTCTTGCAGTGCAACGGTTAGATCCTGGATTTCGCTATCAAAGGCCGCAGCCGGCAGGAACGGAGTGGGGGTGGGGGTAGGGCCGCCAAAGCCAGCCAGTGGACTGCGCCCGCCGGGGATACAAGCCGTGAGCAAGAACGAACCCGCTAACAGTGCAAATAAAAGTACGCGCGTGGCCATCGCTAGTTGAGATGCAACTTTTAAGCCACATTGTTGGTAAAGATGAAGATTGCTGGTGGTTCAAGCGATTGGTTTAGTTGGGTTCGAGAGGCAAAAGGATGCTGAAGGTAGCTCCCACGCCGGCTTCGCTATCTACCCAGATGCGGCCGCCTAGCGCTTGCGTCAGGGTCTCGGCAATGGAGAGGCCTACGCCGGTATCGCCGACCCCGGGGATGACCGGATTGCTGGCGCGATACACGCGGGAGAATACCCGCGAAAGATCCTCATCGGGGATACCGCCGCCAGAATCGCTTACCTGGATGAGCACGAACTCTCCCAGTTCTTTCTGCCTATCCAGGATGGCGCGCAGGGTGAGCTCCCCTTCGGCAGGAGTGGCCGCATCCGCATTCTGCAGCAAGTGGAACAGGATTTGCTGCAGTGCATCCCGGTCGGTATTAAGTTGGGGCAGGTGCTCGGGCAGGTCGACGCGCAAGGCGATGCGCTTCTCCTGCAATTGGGCGCGCAGCAGGCCGATCGTGTCGTCGATCACTGTGCTCAAGTCCACCGGCTTGCGCGTGGCGCTATAGCCGCCCTGGTCCAGCTTGGCGATGCGGATCAGGTTGTCGATCAGCGTATTCATGCGCTCGGTGGAAGAGCGCACCCGCTCCAGGAATTTGCGTTGCAAAGCCCCCAGGATGCCAACTGATTCGCCCAATAACAAGTCTGTGTAGCCAACGATGGAGGAGAGTGGCTGGCGTAATTCCTGGGCGATGGAGGCGATCACTTCTGTTTGGTGGTTTGAAATAGGGTCATGGGTCGAAGGTGTTAAGTCATCAGCCAGCACGTTTTTGCGGGCGGCCTCCAGATCCTCATGCAATCGGGCCACTTCTTCCAGGGCAAGGCGCAGTTCCTCCCTGGCTTGGATAATAGCTTCCTCACTCCCACCGGCTCCGAGCGCCAGGCCAACTCTGCCAGAATCCAGGGCTGCCAGGGCGGCGGTCAAACGCTCATTCTCCAATTGCAAACCCTGCACAAGTTCGTTGCTCTGCTGAGCAGTTCCTGACGCTGAGTTGGCTTGCAACTCTTCAATATGCGCGAGCAGTGTTTCATTATCCAGGCGATAGCGTTCGTTCTCAGCCTCAACCAATTCAAGTTGGCTGGGTTTTAACTTGGCCGGAGGAGCGGGAGCTACGGGTTCGCTGGGCTCGCCAATTGCCTGCAGACCGATGGCGGTGGCCAGGCGTTTGCTCAGATCGATCGACGAGTTGACTAATTGCAACTCGTCTTCGGTCTGCCAGGCACGCTCCAGGTTGAACAACAGCAGGGCCCAGGGGGAATCGTCCTGGATCTGTAAGGGCATCGCCAGCAGGTGGGCCTGGAAGGAAAGCCGCAACGCTTTGGAAAGCGCACCCAGCTCCGGCATGCGCTCATCGGCTGAGAGCAGCAAGGGTTGCTTGCTAATCAAGGCAGCTCGCAGACGCGGTAAATCGCCCAGCGGGATGCTGGATGTTTCGATAAGCGCATCACGCACTACGTTATAACCGGCTGCCAGTTCGATCTCGTCTATGGCTTCATCGATATGCACAAACACGCACAGGTCCGCAGCAAGTTCTTCAGCAATATTGCGCGCCAGTTCATCCGCGGAAGATGCAGCTAGGCTCTCTTTGGGGGAACGATCAAAATCGAAGAAATCCCCTTCTTCTTCTCC
>JBBDXQ010000074.1:0-21382 GCA_040902265.1 Anaerolineales bacterium | reverse complement strand
CGAGGAAGGCAAACCCTGCAAGACAGCATAGAGCATTTCAAAGGTTAACATGTGATCCCCCCTGATTGTTGGAGTAGCCATAAGGTAACAGAATTTTCTTGAAGGGGATGAAAATGGGCAGGTTTGTCAAGCATGTTGACGGAAGGCAGTTGACAGTTTGACGGTTGACAGTTGACAGTTGAAAGCTGACGTCGCGGAGTTTATGTTGAGCTTAGTGGAGCGTACGCAATGACGAGCGGTGACTGCTAGGAGCGCCGCATGTTGCGATAGAATCAAAACGTCAAATAACCTTCACAATCAATGTATCCCATTTGAATCTCAAAAACCCGAGATCCCATAGCTCAAATTTAGAACAAACGAAATTCCCCATATCCTCTCAATCATCGCGCGGCTTGTTTTTAATGCAAGCTGAGTTTCGGTGGTGCCTAGCTTACGTCCTTTTCTGTGAACAATGTCATTCCTAATCCGGCGAACCTTATTTATGTCCAAAAATAGCTCATAAGGTAAGGAATTCCAAAGCTCTAACAGGTTAGAAACCGTGCTGATTGTAAAATCTCTCCAGGTTAAAATATCCATGCGGGCCGAATTTATTCTCATTTCCTTCTCTTTTATATCAACATTAAGTTTATCGAGATGGGACTTCCAAAGGTGTATCACCGCCTCTTCAACAATAAACCACGACAATACAATGGAAGTTTCATAATTGCCCACTTTATATTCGCCTAAGCTTTTTGCTAACGTTGCCAACGGTTTCTCAAGCCCAGGGGAAGAGAAAACTTGTTGGAATAAGGTAGACGCATGCTCTAATACATCAAGCGAAATGACTTCCCTCATCATCATCGTAGGAATGGAACTCACCCCAATCGGTAAATTTCTTGCCAACTGAAAAACTGAGCCGATACTTTCAGAGGCAATCGCTTCTCCCTTGATTTTTCCATTTTCAGGGACGATACGAAATGCATCTCTAACTGTTACTTCATGCAAGTTAAAGTAACCAAGGTTCATGATCTCGATTGTGGAAGAATCGAGTAGAAGGTAGAAAGCATTAAGATAGTTGAGATACTCGTTCCATCTGTCCACTTCCTCTTTGATATGGAGTTTCGATGCTTTAGTCTCTAGCTGCGCAACATGGACCATGATTCGACCATCTCTAGCGATTCTTATTTGGGATTGCTCTTCAGTTCTAGAAAAAACCTCTTCCGCCATTTGCTCTTGTAGAAGGTTTTGTTTTGTTTGATCCAAGCCATGCAACCAATCAAGGTTGTCAAGTTTGATCAAACTGGGCGCACTACCAGCCCAGAATGGTCTTGAAGGATAGAACGCAGTAAATTTCGTATTGCTCATCTAGATAAATTCCTTAACTTAATTTGACTATTAGACTTAGTACTTAACACTCACCGAACGAAACGAACCACTACCACCACTAAATTTATTTTTTAGTTATGAACCTTCCTAAGAATACTATAAGAAAATAAGTGAACATAAAAAGCCCCATCCAACCAAAACCTCTGAAAACATTAAAAAGCTGTTCAGCAACAGCACCGTTAGATCTTGAACTTATTGCTTCCAAAGCGGTGCCCGGCTGATACACAATGCTTAAAGCCAGACCAGCAATTGCGCCAATTAGTGCCATTGTCCATAGTGCTTTATCAAAATCATACGAAGGCCTTTTCAGAAAATCCATAACAATGGAAGACGAGAAAACCACACTCTCTAATAACGCTACACAAAGAGTCGCCCAAGAGAATATCCAATTCAAGTACATAAAAAAAGGCAGGATCGAATCCCAGTTGCTTATTAGGACAACCGTTACCCAATTGTTGTTACAACGCCAAATAATCTTTCTGTATCATCTTTTCCATCGCAACAACCAATAGAATAATTTTACTTGCTAGTGTCGCAAAGTCCCTACTAATAATCTGGGGACTTTGCCTCAAACCGTCTAAAATATGAACCACTCCATGAACCCCGCTTCGTTATTTTTTATAGGCTATGGCAAGTGGCGGACTGTCAAGGGTAAAGGCTACGCCCTGGCATAAACCAACTGTGCCAACCCCTGACAGACCGCCAAACTCTAGCCATTGATCGCCTAATAACCAAGCCGGACTGATCGAAATTATTCTCCTGAACCTCATCTGGCCGATTCGGCTTGCGCTCCGCTCGGTGTTCGTCACCTGCGCTCAGGTGCGGTGCTCGGCTACTGAGTTAGAATGATTCAACGAGGAAAGATCATGAACAACGATCTAGATTATTTTTCCAAATGCTTTGCTGCACCAAACCCCCTTGCGCGGCTCCCAGCGGAAACTATCCCATTTCGCCCGCTCCACGCTGATCATCGCCTTCTTTTTCGGCATCGACAAAATCTTTGCCTTTGTGCGCCAACTGCTGGTGAACAACCAGTTCGGGCTTGGCTACGAGCTGGACGTTTTCAACGCGGCCAACAACATCCCAGATCTGCTCTCGGCCCTCATTTCCGGCGGCGCCTTGGGCGTGGCGCTGATCCCGGTCCTTTCCGAAGCAATGGAAAAGAGAGGCCGCCGGGCTGCATTCTCCGATTATCTCTTCTGGAAAAGGTTTTATGAAATCTCTATCTCTACTTGACGGTTTGGTTTTTCGCGACGAAGATGCCAACGCTCAGCCTCTCTTGGTGGATGCAAGCGCTCGTATCCTGCGCTTCACTCTCCGACCCGGCCAGAAGGTGAAAGAGCATAGCTCGCCCAACTCTCCTCTGTATATAGTTGTGCTACAAGGCAGGGGCATTTTTTCGGGCGGTGAGGGCAAAGGAACCGAAATCGGTCCAAATTCCCTGCTTATATTTGACCGGGCCGAGCCCCACTCCATTGAAGCCCTGGATGAGGACTTGGTCTTTATTGCTTTTCTAAGGGAATTCTCGGATGAAATCCCGCCCGAAAAATCTGGCGGTTTATTGGGTGAACGCTAGAAATTGCCGAGTAAACCCACAGGGTTAAGCTACCAGCTCCATCCTAGCCGCATACAATCCAAGTCTTATCCAACTCCTTGACACGGAGCGTGATTCGCCGTATTTGGTGCCTATCTCTGCAGGCGACAAAGCCTGCCGCAACCTAAACCTGACATGATAAAATCCGCCATCGCCCCTCCAAAAACCCCCTTGCGCGGCTCCCAGCGGAAACTGTCCCATTTCGCTCGTTCCACCCTGATCATCGCCTTCTTTTTCGGCATCGACAAAATCTTTGCCTTTGCGCGCCAACTGCTGGTGAACAACCAGTTCGGGCTTGGCTACGAGCTGGACGTTTTCAACGCGGCCAACAACATCCCCGACCTGCTCTCGGCGCTGATATCCGGCGGCGCTTTGGGCGTGGCGCTGATCCCGGTCCTTTCGGAAGCAATGGAAAAGAGCGGCCGCCGGGCTGCCTGGGACCTGTTCGTGCGCATCCTGAACTTCGCGTTCATCGCCACTGCCCTGCTGGCCGCGGTCATCGCCCTGCTGGCGCCCTGGCTGATCGACACCGTGATCGCCCCCGGCTTTCCGGCTGAGCAAAAAACCCTGTCTGTCGAGCTGATGCAGCTCGACCTGATCGCGATCCTGGTCTTCTCGATCAGCGGCCTGGCGATGGCTGGCTTGCAGGCCAACCAACATTTTATTTTGCCGGCGTTAGCGCCGGCGCTTTACAACATCGGGCAGATCTTCGGCGCGCTGGTACTGTCTCCGGAAACCGGCTATGAGCTCGGCGGCATCACGCTGCCATCATTCGGCCTGGGCATCCATGGGTTGGTTTACGGCGTGATCATCGGATCGCTGCTGCACCTCGGCATCCAGGTACCTGGGCTGCTGCGTTACGGCTTCCGCTGGCGGCCGATGGTGGGACTAAACCGGCCGGAAGTGCGTAAGGTGCTGGTGCTGATGGGACCGCGGGTGCTCACCATGCTATTTATCCATATCTATTTCGTGGCGCGTGACAATCTGGCTTCCGGCTTGGGCGAAGGCTCCATCTCGGCGCTCAACCTGGGCTGGTTCATCATGCAAGTGCCGGAAACTCTGCTGGGCACTGCGGTGGCCATCGCGCTGCTACCCAGTATTTCTGAGATCTTCAGCCGCGGCGAACGAGACAAGTTTGCGCAGACGGTCAATGGGACGGTGCGCGCGATCCTGGCCTTCACCGTCCCGGTGGCGGTGCTGCTGGCTATCACACTCAAACCCTTGTTAGCGGCCGCCTTCCCCGCCTTCAGCCCCGAGCAGGTCGACCTGGTGGTGTATATCACCCGCCTGTACTTAGCCGGGCTGAGCGGCCATGCCCTGCTGGAGATCGGCTCGCGAGCGTTCTATGCGCAGCAGAACGCAGTCACGCCGCTTTGGGCTGCGGCACTCAATGCCTTGGCATATATTGTGCTGGCGGTGGCGCTGACAGACAGGATGGGCGCGGGCGGCATCGCCTTCGCCGGAACGATCGCTTTTACCGGCGAAGCCCTGCTTTTATTGTGGCTGCTGAAGCGCAGCTATCCCAGCCTGCTGCGCAGCCGAGATACGCTGCTGCGCGTGGCGGCCGCCAGCGTGCTGGGCGGCCTGGTGGCCCTTGCCCTGTTGGAATTTGCCCCCATCCCGGCGCTATTTGCCGCCCTGCTCGGGTTGGTGATTGGAACGCTGATCACGCTGCCCTTCATTCTGCCCGAATTGAAGGTGTTCGCCCAACTGGGCCGCGCGCTAGCCAAGCCGCCGATGGCTGAAGAGCCGCTGACCGATTCGAAGGGGTGACCGGTGCATGGTAGAAGGTTCAGATGTGAGGGCACAGCATGTTGCGCCCGTACCCAAGATTAGGGTGTGTCTGAGACCCGCTTGGGTGAGGGCGGGGTGACCCCGCCTCTATATTGCAAGGAATCAGTGGTTTAGCGGGTGCCTGGTCAAATCTTGTTTTTGGCGGCCTGGTAGTCGCTGTAACCACCCGGAAAATCGATCAGGATGCCATCCTGTAATTCCACAATGCGGGTGGCGACGCGGTCGAGAAAATAGCGATCGTGCGAGATGACCAGCACACTGCCTTCGAAATCCTCCAGCGCCTCTTCCAGCACCTCCGCTGAACGGATATCCAGATTGTTAGTCGGCTCATCCAACAACAGGAAGTTGGCGTCGCTGAGCATGATGAGGATGAGCTGCAGCCGGCTGCGTTCGCCGCCGGAAAGTGTATCGACGCGGTTGCGCATCTGCTGATAGCCAAAGAGGAACTTACTGAGCAGTTTGACCGCGTTCGGCTCGCTCAATTTGCTGGCACGCCGCAGGACATCGATCAGCGGCTGCGAGCCATCCAGGGTTTCGTGCTCCTGGGAATAATACGCGGTGCGGATGCTGGGGCCTTGTTTGATCTCGCCGGCGTCGGGCTGCTCGCGGCCCAGCAGAAGGCGGAAGAGCAGCGACTTGCCCGCGCCGTTCGGCCCCACCAGGCCTACGCGCTCCCGGTGCCATAAGGTCAGATCGATCTTGCTAAGGATCTCGTTGCGGCCGCCTCCGCTGGGGGAGGCAAACCCCTTGCGCACAGCGTTGAGCTCCAGCACCTTGTTGCTGCCGCGCCAACCCCCAAATTGCAGGCCCATAGCTTTGCGTTCCAGGATGGGCTTATCCACTTTGTCCATCTTCTCAATGCGCTTCATCATCGACTTAGCCCGGCGGATCAATTTCTCGTTGTCATGCGAGCGGCCCCAAATGAGCAGACGCTTGGCGGATTGCTCCAGGCGGTTGATCTCGGTTTGCTGCACCTTGAACTGGTGCTGCTGCTGGAAGAGGCGGGCTTCCTTTTCCGCGGCATATTCAGAATAGTTGCCTGGGTAAACCGTGAGGCGGCCGTCTTCCAGTTCGGCGATCTCGTCTGCCACCACATCCAGCAGATAGCGATCGTGAGATACGATCACCACGCCTCCTGGGTAGGCGCGGATGGTCTCCTCGAGGAAGACTTTTCCGGCCATATCCAGGTGGTTATCGGGCTCGTCGAGGAGCAGCAGATCAGGGCGGGTGACGAGAAGCTTGGCCAGGCCTACCAGCTTCTTCTGGCCACCGCTGAGGGCGGATACGGGCAGCTCCAGTTCGTGCTCCGCAAAACCCAGGCTGAGCAAGGTGGCGCGTACCTGGCCTGGATACCCCGGACCGCCGATCTGGGTGTATTCCTCCAGCAAGCTGGCTTGCTCATCGAGCTTGCGGGAAAGCTTCTTCACGTCGGAATAAACCTCCGGCTTTCCCAGGTCGGCCTCCACCTGTGCCAGAGCGTGCTGCAGCCTGGGCACCTGGGTCGAAGCGGTCAGCGCTTCCTGCAGCACGGTGTTCCTGGGCCGCAGGCGCGGCTCCTGGTGCAGGTAGCCGATGCTCAGCTTGCCGCGTGCATTGGCGTAGCCGCTCTCAGTACCCAGCTCTCCGGTGATCAGCTTGAGCAGGCTGCTCTTGCCAGCCCCATTGGGGCCAACCAGGCCGACGCAGCGGTCTTTGTGGATCTCCCAGGATAAGTCCTTGAAGACCGGCTGGGCGTTGTAGCTGACCGTGACCCGGTCCAGGCTAAATCCTATGATGGCAGACTCCTAACTTGTTTGCGAGGATCGGCCGATAACAGCTAGATGGGTGTTATTAAAGGAATCTGTGTGCTTCAGGCCAAAGCCAAGCATGCGGTCGAAACTGGAGTGGGCAAAGAGGATGGCGCCGGCCAACACCAGGTGGGACTGCCCACTGGTGACGCCGAGCAGATACAAGGCGAGGGCCAAGCCCTTGTGATGGAAAAGGTTGTAGGTGAGCGCGCCGATGCGCGGCCCTGCCAGGTATCCCAGAGCGCCCAGATGCGGGGAGAAAAACAAGAGCAACAGCCACCACCAAGCCAAGCCGAGCGGCCAAAGGAGGAAAAGGCCGAAGAGGAACATAAGGGCCTCTTCCATTTTCAGTATGGTGCGCATTGAACAACTCCTTCAAGTGAATATTATAAAGGCGTGGGCTGTCAAATAAAAAACGAGGCTGGTGCGGGCCTCGTTCTTGTTTCATTGGCGCTTTTTCTAATGATAGAGAGCCACTGGTCAGGCGACAACCTTTTCTCCAGCGACCCCGGCCATGAGCAAGCCGATCTCGTTCCGAAGAATCCATAGACTAAATTGCTAATTTTACGGGTCAAACTAGCAGCAATAGACTCTATATAAGTAGTAAAAGTTTACACTCGGAAATTAAGAGTCAACTGCTCTAACCATTGAGCTACGGAGCCGTTGCGGAATAACAGGCAGTTCTGACCGGGGAAACAAAAAGCCCCGGTCAGATGACCAGGACTCTTTGCGCTTTATCCGATCTGACCGGCAAAGTCAAAAAAGATCGGATGCCCTTTAACAACCGAATAGATCAGTTGTATTGGCTAAGTTTGTTTTTCTTTTAGCTCAACGAGCTTTTCACGGCGACGCTTAATTTCGGCGTCAATGAGGGCTAGGTTTTCTCTCGCCGCTTTGCCGCCGCTAAAGGACGCCAGAACGAACAATCCAATAATCACCATCAGCCCACCAGTGATAGGCTCGGCGAAAAGAAGGATGAGGCCACCCACTACCAGGAGCGCAGTCCCACAGCCGCCAGAGTTTCCCTTCTCGGACTTTGGCAAATAAACTTTCCTTTTGTCTTGCAGCTCATCAATCTGCATTTCAAGGCGAGGGATACTGTCAGAAAGTTTTTCGGCATACGCCTCCTTGAAGGCGGCTTCGAACTTTGCTTTTTCAATATCCTTTTTGGTCATATACATGTCAGACATTGATCCTCCTAACGCACCTGACGGTGCGACCAGTGACCCCGGGGGACTCGAACCCTCAGCGACCCCGGCCATGAGCAAGCCGATCTCGTTCCGATTGGTAGATTTCGCGTCGAGGATATCCACGATCTTGCCGCGGAACATGACCGCAATGCGGTCAGAGAGCTGCATGATCTCGTCCAGTTCGGAGGAGACGAGCAAGACCGCAGCGCCAGCATCCCGGCTCTCGATCAGCCGCTTGTGGATATATTCGATCGAGCCCACATCCAGACCGCGGGTGGGCTGCGAGGCAACCAGCAATTTGACCGGACGGGAGAGCTCTCTGGCTACGATCACTTTCTGCTGGTTACCCCCGGAAAGCGAACCAGCCTGGGTGCGGGCACTGGGCGTGCGGATGTCGAAATCGAGAATTTCCTTCTCGGCGTTTTGAAGGATGATGTCGTGGTGCAAAAGTGCGCGGGTGGAATACGGAGAGCGATAATAGGTGTTCAGCACCAGGTTATCAGCCACGGAATAGGGGAGCACCAAGCCATCCTTCTGGCGGTCTTCGGGGATGTGGGCGGTGCCTTTTTCTGTTATTTGGCGCGGGTCCGCTTTGGTCACATCTTCACCCAACAGGATGATCTTGCCAGCAACTGGCTGGCGCAATCCAGTCAGGGCTTCGACAAGTTCCGTTTGGCCGTTGCCTTGCACCCCGGCGATGCCCAGGATCTCGCCTGCGTGCACATCGAAGCTTACTCCATCCACCTGCGTGTGTTGTCGCCCGTCGGAAACGCGCAAGTCGTTTACCTGGAGGACCACATCCCCGGGCTGCGCATTGCCTTTATTTACATTGAGCAATACATCCCTGCCAACCATCATAGAAGCCAAGTGGCTTTCATCGGCTTGGTCTGGCGTTGTGGTTCCGACAACCTTGCCCTGGCGAATCACGGTAATTTGATCGGCGATCTTCAGCACTTCCTTTAACTTATGGGTAATAAAGATGATCGATTTACCGCGCTCGGTGAGGGAATGCATGATCATAAATAGCTCGTCCGCCTCCTGAGGCGTGAGAACCGCGGTGGGCTCGTCCAAGATCAGGATGCTGGCCTGGCGGTAGAGCAACTTGATGATCTCGACACGTTGCTGGACGCCAACGGGTAAATCTTCGATCAAGGCCTCGGGGTCAACACTGAGCTGGAATTGCTGGGAGATGGTGCGGATCTCCTCTGCAACTTTTGTCTTATGCAAGGTGCCTATGGAAGTGAGCACTTCCTTGCCCAGCATGACATTCTCGGTCACAGTGAACACGGGCACCAGCATGAAATGCTGGTGAACCATGCCAACTCCGGCGTTGATGGCATCGTTGGGAGAGTGGATGGCGACTTTTTCCCCCTGGATGAAGATCTCGCCTTCATCCGGTTGGTACAAGCCATAAAGGATATTCATCAGGGTGGTTTTGCCCGCCCCGTTTTCCCCCAGGATGGCGTGGATCTCACCGCGGTTCAACTTCAAATCGACGCGGTCATTTGCCAAGACGCCTGGAAAGCGCTTGGTGATATTGCGAACCTCTAATACGACATCGTTTTCAATAGCCATGAGCGCGCAGGTAGGTCAGCCTTCCTTCTCGTAAGGAACGCCTTCGGCCGCGGGCGGCCGTGAGCGGCCGACAAAGCCTGCCAGGACCACAATGGTGATGATGTAAGGCAACATGCCAACAAATTGGTGCGGGATAGTGATGCCACCAAACTGTATTTGGGTCTGGATCGCCGAGGTGAGCCCGAACAACAGGGCAGCACCCCAGGCGCCCAATGGCGTCCATTTGCCAAAGATCATTACGGCCAGGGCCACGAAACCACGGCCGTTGGTCATCGCCCTTTCAAAAGAACCGACGCTTTCAATGCTTAGAAAAGCGCCAGCCAGGCCGGCAATGCCCCCAGCAATGATCACATTCATATAGCGGGTTACGAATACATTGATACCGACAGTATCGGCGGCGCGGGGATGTTCACCTACCGAACGGGTGCGCAAGCCCCAGCGGGTATGAAACAACATGAAATGCAAGAGAAAGACCAGGATCAGCGCCGAATAGGTGATGGGCGGATTGGTGAAGAGGACTCTGCCAAGGAGAGGGATATCGGCTAGAGGACCTAAGGGGATAATTGGAAGCTTGCCGCCACCAGCCAACCCTTGCTGATAGAAGAAACCGGTGATACCCAAGGCAAGGATGTTGATCACGGTGCCGCCAATGATCTGATCCACCTTGAGGGTGACGGACATGAAAGCCAACAATAATCCCATAATCATGCCGGTCAGCACACCGATAAGGACAGCCAGAACCAGGTTACCGACAAAGGCAGAGATGAGAAAAGCGGTGAAGGCAGCCATGAGCATATTGCCTTCGATGCCGATGTTGACGATGCCGCTTCGTTCGCAGATCAGGCCGCACAAAGCGCCCAAGACGATGGGGGTTGAATGTCTTAAAGCCGAAGCCAACACGGCCTGGGTGACGATGGGATTGTTGTTGTATGACCAGGCAATAGCGACCACAAGGATGGCGCCTAAGATTAAACCGATGCGGCGTTTCTTGAGAAATGCGAGTAAGCGAGCACGCGTTTCGTTGTTCATGTTATTTTGTATCTCCCCAGTGAGAGCTGAGGTTCGGCGCGCTTTCCACGGCGCGGACATGGATGAAGCGACGTATCAGCACATCGGCGGCAACGAAGAATAACATGAGGGCCTGCAAGACGGAGGTTATCTCCGGGTCGACGCCGACGCGCTGCATGAGGCTGGAGCCGGCTTTCAGTGCGCCGATCAAGATTGCGGCGAAGATGTTGCCTATCGGATGAGTCTTGCCCAGCAAGGCAACGGTGATGCCTTCAAAGCCCAAGCCCAGGTTAAAACCTGGTTGGTACCTGCCGATCACGCCCATGGTTTCCACTGCGCCACCCATGCCGGCAAGAAAGCCACTGAGCACCATGGTCAGCACGATGATGCGAGCGACCTTTATGCCGGAATATCTGGCCGCCCGCGGGTTGAGACCGGCGGTGCGAATCTCAAAACCCAGGGTGGATTTTTCCAAGACCCACCAAACGAGAATTGCAATGCCTACTGCCAAAAAGAAACCGAGGGGTAATTGAGCCAGGCGGGGAATGACCGCGGTATCCAAGATCTGCGGGGTGCGGGCAACAATATTGCTTGCGCTGGTATCTTTCCAGGGACCATCAGCCAGATAATCGGTCATGTTGATGGCAATGTAGTTGAGCATGATGGTGGTGATCACCTCATGCGCGCCAGTACTGGTTTTTAAGATACCGGGGATGATGCCGTATAAGGCGCCGGCCAGCGCACCACCTAATAAGGCCAGGGGGAGATGGATGATGGTGGGTAGGCCATGCACCCCGAAGCCGATGGCGGCGGCGGTGATGCCACCGAAGAGAAGCTGGCCCTGAGCGCCAATATTGAACAAACCCGCCTTGAAAGCGAAAGAAACAGCCAAACCGCTGAAGAGAAGCGGGGTTGCTTTCTCCAGAGTGCGGCCAAAGGCAACCATATCGCCAAAGGCGCCGCGGAATAGCGAAGAATAGGCGCGGATGGGGTCGATTCCGTTGCTGGCAATGATGATAGCGCCAAACAGCATAGCGACCAGCACGGCAACCAGCGGGATAGAGATAGCAACCCAAATTTTTTCGAGGGCGCTGGGTTCCTTCTGGTTTTCTTTGTCGGGCTGGCTGGGAGTGGGTTTTTCCATAGCGGGAAAGTGAACACCATTGTAATAAGCTTTTCGTATCCCGTAAAGTAGACCTTCAAAATAACGGATTGGGATTAACAAAAAGGCGGCGCATGGTGCGCCGCCTTATTAAGCACAACTATTGGTAAAAACTCGAAGCTTACTGTCCGTACCCTGTGGAGATCGAGCCGTTGGTCAAACCCTCACGGATGGCATCCAAATCAGCCTGCATGTCTGCGGTCACCGCGGACTCGAAGTCGTGAAAAGGAGCCAAGCCAACTGAACCGAAGTAAAGGCCTTCGTGGGGAGTTCCCGCAGCAAACTGCGAGATCAAATCATACACGGCTTCTTTGATATGTTTGGCAGCGCTGGTCACCAAGCAGGGCCTGGCTTCCGGAACAGTGTTCCACTGATCGACGTCAACACCGATGCAGTACAGGCCAGCGTGACCGGCTACTTCGCGTAGAGCGCCGTTACCAGTGTCGCCACCGGCTCCGAAGACCACATCCGCACCCTGGTCAATGGCCTGGGCGGCCGTGGTGGCACCAAATTCAGGATCGGTGAAAGCCACGTCCAAACCACCGGGGTGATAGGTGGAAATGACGTTGATGTCGGGGTTCACATAAGCAGCGCCTGCTTCGTACCCTTCTTTGAAGGCCACTACCGGGGGCACCAGATCCGTGCCGAGCACAGCGGCAATGGTGCCGCTCTTAGAGAGCATGGCAGCCAAAGCGCCAGCCTGGAAACCAGCCTGGTCTTCGGGGAAGAGCACACCGGCAAAGTTTGCCGTGTTGCCCACAAACTGATCGACACCGATGAAGTAAATATCGAGGTTGGCCTCGGACATCGCCAGGGTGGTGTCACCGATGGCAAAACCAGAGGTCACGATCACGTCATAGCCATCGTCCACGAAAAGCTGGATGTTGGCTTCGTAATCTGTGGCGCTGGTTGTTTGCACGAAGTCGACGGTAGCACCCAGCTCAGCTTCAGCCTGTTGGACAGCTTCCCATGATGCCTGGTTGAACGAGGCGTCATCGATGCGGCCAACGTCGGTAACGAAGCCGATGCACAGGACGTCATCGCTCGTGCAGTCCACCTCTGCTGGTGCGCTGGGACCGCAGGCCGCCAAGGCCAACGAAGCAACGACCAACAGGGCGAGCAAAGAAAACAGTTTCTTGCTCATATCTTATTCTTCCTCCTCAGGGGGTATGGGGGCGTATGCCACTTTAGAAAGGGCTTACGCCCAAATTATGATATAGGAGTCTATCATGAAGGCAAGCACAACGCAAGAAGCTGGAAAATTTTTAAAGGAAGCTTATGGTCCAGCTTGCGAGGGTAGCAGGAGATAACCAGTTAACAGATCTGAAATAACCGCCTGAATATCGGCAAGGCGCGCCTCGCTAAGGTAGGCGGGATTGACATGTGCCAGCGCCAGGCCACCTTCCGAATCAAAGGGCTGGCCGGCCAGCGCCAGGGGCAGTTGCTTGCGCAGGGCTGATGCCGGGTCGGCTGAGACGCTGGCCAGCCAATTAGCGGAGAGATCTGCCGGGGGAGACCCGCCACCAATAATCAGAGCGCCAAACCCAGCCAAGTACTGCCCCGCGCCGCTAGCCTCTAAATCGGGGGCCAGAAACACGACCCCGACCTGGGCAGCTAAAAGCTGGTCTGCAGCCGCCTGCCAGTTTTGGCCATCGGCAGCCTGGACGGCAATGGGTAAATCAACAATGGGCGGCGAGACAGGGATGCAGGCGCCGCAGAAATACTCAGCGCCGGCCACGAAATCGTCCGCCCAGGCAGCACTGGTCGCTGAGTAGAGCATGCCAGCGCGCCAGTCCTGCGCGGTGAGGGCGGCCAGGTAACCGGCAATAAAGGCGGCGGAGCCATCTGCGCCACTACCCAGGGGTAAGGCAACCAAATTGGACGCCAAGGTTTCGGGTGTAAAGCCGATAGCAAATATCTGGACTTGAGGAGCCGCGGCAGCCAAAGCTGCCGCTCCAGGATCCGGCGCCAACAGTAAAAGGATGGCCAGGTCCGCTGGGATAGAAACGGGATCGAGCAGATCGCGCTGCTCGAAACGCAGTTGCTGCTGCGCGGCATGAGCGGCGGCCAGTTCAGCAGCCGCGGCGGCTAATGCTGGATCAGATTGCGGAGGCGCTACCAGAAGAACAAGCGGCGGGGACGTGGTGAGAGTGGCGGCTGGAGCGCGGGTGGGCTCAATGACGACAGTTGGCTGCGGAGAGGCGCAAGAGGAAAGCACGAGCGCGGCGGCGATGAAGAACGAGAGCTTCATGGTTTGTCTAATTCCGGAAGGATGCTTCATGAAAGGGAGTGTCTGTTTAAAGTTGGTAGTAGTTGCCATTGGTCTGGTTGTCAATAATAACCATCGGTAAAGGGCTTCCTGTATAATACCGCGTGAAGCACATCTTTCCTGTCTTTCTATCAATGAATTTACCTCCACTCGAAACCCTGCCGGATAACGACCCGCAGCTGCCCGCGGCGCGGCGACGCCACGCCGAGCGCAGCCTGTTCGGACCGCTCAGCGTGGATGAGCGCAGCCAGGCGCTGGAACGCGTGGTTAGCCGGGCAGCGCCTACTGTAGATTTCTTCCTCTATTCCCTATTCGCCGGTGTGATAATCGGCTTGGGCTTGCTTTTCGACTCACCCTACCTGCTTATTCTCGGCGCGCTGATAGCGCCATTAATGGCGCCGGTGGTCGGCGTCTCGCTGGGTGCTTCCCTGGGTTCGCCGCGCCATTTTTCGCGCAGCCTGGCAGGTTTTCTACTTGGCAGCACACTGGTGTTCATGGCCGGAGGGTTGGCCGGGATGGCAGCCCCAAACGTCACGCTGAGGATGGTTAATATCCACGTGCAATTCAATTGGCTGGCCTTGTTGGCATTGGGTGCGGCTGGCGCGTTGACGGCTGGCACATTGATCAGAGATCAAAATGGCGCCCTGCCCAGCCTTTTAGTGGCATACGGGTTGTATGTGCCGCTGGCAGGCGCGGGCTTCGGCTTGGGCAGCGGGCTGCCGCACTTGTGGCCTGATGGGCTTGTGGTCTTCGCCATCCATCTTGCCTGGGTCACCTTGTTGGCGACGGTAACTCTGCTGCTGGCCGGGTTCCGGCCGCCAACCGTATTCGGATATTCCATTGGGGCAGCAGTGCTGCTGGCTGGAGTGCTGGTCTTTATTGGGTTCAGCGGCGCTGGGGCAGTATTCGGGGCACGGATCGGGTTAGCCACATTGACCCCGAGCAACACTCCCACGGCAACCCTGACGCCTACTCCCAGCCGCACGCCTACACCCAGCCGCACAGCCAGCGCCACGCGCACGCTAACCGCGACCCCGTCGGAAACGGTGACGCCGACAGCCACACCGGTGGTGGCAATCATCCGTGTGGAGGAAGGCAGCGGAGCATTTCTACGTGCCTCGCCTGCCGGCCAAGCAATCACTACGCTATTGAATGGCACTTTGGTACATATATTGGCGGAAGCGTCCGTCGAAGCCGGCGGCCAACTGTGGATGCATATTTACATCCCGGCGATAGCCAGAGATGGGTGGGTGCTGCAAAACCTGCTGGTGACAGCCACCCCAGCGGCGAGCCCCACACCGTAAGCTTCGTTGACGGGCCCTGTTCCGTCTGGTAAAATGCTCTCCGCCTTGAGACGTAGGCTCTGCATGCTGCGCGAAAGAGCTGTTCTCTTTTGTGCTGGGCGGCAGTTTACTACAACGCCCGAGCACAAAAAAAACACCGAGGAAGATAATGGAAATCCTATTACTGGAAGATGTTTATAAATTGGGCCGCGCTGGCCAGATCAAAAAAGTGGCCAGTGGGTACGGTCGCAATTTCCTGATCCCGCAAGGGTTGGCGGTGGCAGCTACAAAAGGCGCCGTGCAGCAAGCCGAGCGGATCGCTGCCGAGGCAGACAAACGACGCAGCGTCTTGAATGCCGAGATGAGCGCCGAGGCAGAGAAATTCTCCGGCCTGCAATTGTTATTCCCCGCCCGGGCTGGGGAAACGGGCAAGCTGTATGGATCGATCACCACGCAGATGCTAGCCGACCAAATCAATGAGAAGATCGGCTTGAAACTGGATAAGCGCCAGATAAATTCCCAGCCGCTGCGCCTATTGGGCATGCACAAAGCCGCAGTACGGTTGACGATGGACGTAATCCCAGAATTTGAGATCGTGGTCTATCGCGAAGGTGAAAACCCTGAGAACTACATGGTGGCTGCTGAACAGTTGGCGGCCGCGGCAGAATCCGCCCAGCCAAAACCTGAGCCAGAGATCGCGGCCGCAGCTGAGCCAGCTGCTGCTGAGGCCAGCCAGGAAGCAGAAGCTGAACAGACTGAAGAAGCCCAGAAAGCCAACTAAGCGAATCTGCAGCGCCGGCAAACCCGGTATTGAGAAGTGCATGCAGCCTGCCGCGTTTTATGGCGCAGGCTGATTTATTTCCAGAGATGAGCAAGCCCCCTTGAGCGCAAAAGAAGTTGGACAGCGGTTGAGCCAGGCACGCCAGGCGCGTAACCTGGATCTCTCCGAGGTGGCCAGGGCTACCCGCATCCGAAGCCACTATTTGCGCGCCCTCGAACAAGGCGAATTCGGGGAACTCCCCTCGCCAGCACAGATGCGCGGCTTCCTGCGCACTTATGCAAAATTCCTTGAGCTTGAGACGCAGGAGCTTTTCGATCTGTTGCAGCCGAAAACTGAGGAAGAAGCCCAGAAAACAGCCTCAGCGACCTTTCCAGTGCGAGAAGACCCAACAGACAGCCAGGTTCCACTTATCTTTTCCGAGCTAGGCGCGCACCTACGCCAGCGCCGCGAAAGCCTGAAGCTGACCCTGGCTGAGATCGAAGAACACACGCATATCCCCGAACATTATGTGCAGCGATTGGAGCAGGGAGCTTTCGACAGCTTCCCTTCTCCCAGCCAAGCGCGCGGCATGTTGGGAAACTATGCCGAATTCCTTGGCTTGGACGGAAATGAAATGCTGGGGAGATATGCGGAAGCCCTGCAGCATCGATTGCAGGTAAAAAAGGCAAGGCAACCAGCAAAACCCAGCCCAGCGCGGCCAAAATTAGTTTTCCGGCTGCCAGCCTGGCTTGTCCCGCTGGTGTCGCGAGACATTTTGTTTGGCGGGGCTGTGGGAATTTTATTGCTGGTCTTCGTGGTGTGGAGTATTGGACGCATCGCGGCGGCACGGGCCAGCCAGGGACGCGAACCCACAGCCCCTCCCTTGACTGGCCTGTTGCTGACCACCCCGCAAGCCTCTGGCGGCTCGCCCACCCTATTGCCAGGTACTGCCCAATCCATCAATCTGCTTGAGGGTCAAACGGCGACACCAGGGCTGCTGGGAGGCGCCACGCTCGAAGTGGGGACACTTGGGGCGATTCAACTGCGACTTATCTCGGTGCAACGCACGTGGATGCGAGTGATCGTGGACGGCCAGATGGCATTCGAAGGCCGCACCTTAGCGAACCAAACGTACAGTTTTACTGCCATTGAACAGATCCTGCTGCTAACTGGCAACGGGGCTGCCCTGCGAGGTTTTTTGAATGAGCAGGACCTGGGGTTCCTTGGGGTTTACGGTGAAGTGTCCAACCTGGTATTCACCCGAGAGGGCGCGGCGACACCAACGGTCTCAGCGACAGCACCCTTTGACCCTGAGCTGCTCACTGCAACTGCGGACGCGGCGTTAACCCCAGGCGCGAGCGAGACGCCGACGCCACCGCCCAGCGCCGAGCCGCCGCCAACGGCTGAGCCAACGCCAACCGCTGGGGTGAGTGCCGGCCCTTAGCCTGGTGACCTAATGAGTACAAAAAAATCCTATCACCTGGTCTCCCTGGGCTGCGCTAAGAACACGGTCGATTCGGAATCGATAGCGCAATTACTCGCCGGAGACGGTTACGCTGCCAGCGCTGAGCCAAGCCAGGCGGAAGTGCTAATCGTGAATACCTGCGGCTTTATTGGGCCAGCGCGGGAAGAGTCTTATCAGATGCTGGATGAACTGGCTGCCCAAAAAAGAAACGACCAATGGTTAATCGCAGCCGGCTGCCTGAGCCAACGGTACGGCGCTGAAGTTATCCAGCGAGTTCCAGGAGTGGATGCGTTGCTGGGCACGCGCCGCTGGATGGATATTCTAGATTTGGTGGGTAAACTGCGCCGGCGCACAAATCGCGAGCCGCTTTACCACCTGCCCGAAGGCGCAGCCACGGTGGGCAGGGATGAGGGCGAGGTGCTGCGCGTAGCGCAGCAAGGGCCGAGCGCTTATTTGAAGATCGCAGATGGCTGCCGCCGCCCGTGCGCTTTTTGCGCCATTCCATTGATCAAAGGCACCCTGGTCAGCCGGCCACAGGCAGCGATATTGGCGGAAGCCAGAGCCCTGCAGGCTAGTGGGGTGCGAGAGATCATCCTGATCGCGCAGGACAGCACAGACTTCGGACACGAGCTGGGGGTGCGCGAAGGGCTAGCCTCTTTGCTTGAAAACCTGGTGCAGGAAGTGCCGCAAGTGGATTGGATCAGGATCCTTTATAACTTCCCCGGCTCAGTAAGCGACCGCCAGATCGACGTAATGGCGGCGCACCGGCAGCTGATCCCCTATTTGGATATGCCCCTGCAGCACGCGCACCCCGCGATGCTCAAACGCATGCGCCGCCCAGCGAACATGGACTGGGTGCATGGCACCATCGCCAAGATGCGGGCGGCCCTGCCCGGGTTGGCGATGCGCTCGACCTTTATTGTGGGCTACCCCGGAGAAACTGAGGACGAATTCCAAACGCTGCTGGACTTCATCGAGGAGATCCGATTTGACCGGCTGGGCGTGTTTACTTTTTCGTTCGAGCCGGGGACCACCAGCGAGCCGTTGGGCGATCCCATCCCTCAGGAGGTGAAGGAGGAGCGAAGGGACCGGCTGATGCGTTTGCAGCAACGAATTTCATTAGAGAATAACCAGGCGTGGGTTGGCAAAACGTTGGATGTGCTGATCGAAGGCCACGGAGAAGTGGAAGGCAATAATGAGCCCATTGCGGTCGGGCGCAGTTACCGGGATGCGCCTGAGATAGACGGCCTGGTCTTTGTGGAAGGCCAGCCGCCGATCGGTGAACTGGTGCCGGTGCGCATCAGCGGCGCGATGCCTTATGACCTGAGCGGCGCGGTTGAGACTGGGAGAAATGTGATCATGGTGCAAGGGTTGGGGATTGGAGAATAAAGAGAGGGATGGCAAATAGGTTGAGAGTTAATCGCAAGGGCAGTTGGTAGTAACTATTGAATAAGAGAAATTAGCAGGCCGGCCAGACCTCCGGCTAACACCAGCCAGAAAGAATTCAAACGAAACTGGAATAAGAGCAAAGCCGCAACCAACGCGATGGAAATGCTGGGGATATCGACAAGAGAGGCAGCCCCCAGTTGCCAGGTGACGGCAGCCATCAACCCCAGGGCAGCCATATTGACACCATCCAGGAAGGCGGAGGACCAGGGGGAGGAGCGGATCCGGGGAATCCAGGGAGCGCTGAGCCAGACGAAAAGGAATGAGGGCAGGAAAATGCCAAGGGTGGCTACCAGGCCGCCGGGCAGCCCGCCCACTATGTAGCCAATGAATGTGGCGCTGGTGAACAGAGGGCCGGGGGTGACCTGGCCCACAGCTACCGCGTCCAATAATTGCTGGTCTGTAATCCAGGCTAAGCGGTCGACGAACTCGGCGCGCAGGAAGGTGAGCAGCACGTAACCGCTGCCATAGAGCACAGCGCCAATCTTGAGGAAGGACAGGAACAGCACCCCGAGGCTGAAGGAGGGGAGGACCAGAGGCCAGGAATAGAGCCCCAGGGGAAACAATATGGCTTTGAGATCGGGCAGTTTGTTTTGGCGGACAAGTTGGATGAGCATCCAAAAGGCCGCAGCTGCGAACAGCAAGAAGATCTCGTTGATCCCAAGAAAGTACAAGACCAGCACAGCACCCCCAAGCAGACCAAGCCAAAGACTCTTGAGGGCGGTCCTCGCCAGGTTCCAAAGGGCGTGCAGGATGAGCACAATGACCACCGGCTTAATGCCAAAGAGCAACCAGGCGGCTTGCGGAGTGCTGCCATATTCGACGTAGAGCCAAGCAAATCCAAGGACGAGGAGCATGGCGGGGATAATGAAGCCAAGGCCAGCCAGGAGCATGCCGCGCCATCCCGCCTGGCGCTGGCCAATGTGGATAACCATTTCTGTGGAATTAGGGCCTGGAATTAGGTTGGTGGCCCCCAATAAATCGAGGAATTCCTGTTCACTCATCCATTTACGCCGCACTACCACTTCATTATGCAGCATGCCAATATGGGCAGCCGGACCGCCGAAGGCGGTGAACCCGAGGCGAATGAAAAGGAAGGCTAACTCGCGCATCAGCGGCCAATGCTAGCACAGATGGCAGAAGGGATTGACCACTGTTGATACATTATTTATTGCTTTTATTTATATTTATACAATATCTATTGCGCACCCAAGCGAAAAAGAACCCCGTCCTGAAGACGGGGTTCTGTGGGTCTGTTGGTGCGGCCCGTTAGCGGATGGCGTAGGTAATATACACTTCAGCGCTAACCGTGATCATCCCTGGGACGATGCTAGTGGAGGCAACATCTGCTCCTCCGCCACCACCACCCATGCCATAAGCGGGTGGATAGTAGTAGCCGGAATCTGTGTAACTTAGACTGAGGATGTCGCCTAAGGTCAGTTCGGCGGCGGCGGACAAAGCCTGGCCTTCTGCCATGGCATCGGCGAGAGCCATATCGCGGGCTTCAGCCTGCGCAGCGCTCTTGTCTTCGAGGTCAAAGGACACACCCCAGATCGAGTTGGCCCCGGCGGAGATTGCTCCATCGAGGATCTCACCCATATTGGCCAAGTCACGCACAGTCACGTTCACGGTGTTGTCCACCGAGTAATTCTTGCCCAGGGACAGGCCGGTGGCCGGGTCATAGCGATCGCCGGTATACAGGCTGAAGTTGGATGTTTGCATATCTACGCGTGCGATGCCCATATCTGCCAAGGCTTCCATCACGCGGCCAACCTGGTCAGCATTCTGGGAGACCGCCTCGGATACTTCGCCGGCTTCGGTGTGGACACCGATGGTGACGTAGGCGATATCGGGTTGCAGGGACACCTGGCCGCGACCATTGACCGAGAGGCCAACAGCTGGGCCGCCGCTGTAGCCGCCCGAGGCCACCCCTGTGGCTCCGCTGCAGCCAGCCAGGAAAAGGGCTAACAGTGCTACTAGAATTACGCTTTTCTTAAACATAACCTCTCCATAAATATAGAATGATTTGCAGGCAAACGCCTGCGCATTTCCTTTAACGTATTATCGCGCAGAAAGTTCCCTTCAGCGCGGGCTGGGTTGCCTTTCCAGTTCATGGCGGTTTAGGAAGCCTATGGATCCACCCCTGGGGAGTTGTTCCTCCGGGATAAAGACTGGGCTTTCCAATGGTTGCGGGACCTGAAGGATATCCCCGTTGGCAATCGCATCTCCGGGGTTCAAACCATTGAAGGCCAGGATAACCCGCCATTTCAATGGGTCACCATAATAGCGCAGGGCAAGCAAGCCCAGATCGTCGTCACCAGTCACCAAGTGCTGCACCATGCGGCTGCCCCACCCCGCCATAACGGCGAGGTAGGCGTTGGCTGTGGCTGAATTATCCAGGGAAGGCTGCGGGGCATTATGAAAGTATGCCCAGGCGCGGATGCGGCAAATGGCAGCGGCATCTAGTTTGAACTCGAGGAAAGGCGGCCATTTAGCCGGGTCAAAAGGCGTGGTGGACAAGCTTTTCTGAGTGATGAGGCCAGAAAAATCACGATTGCCGTCCAGATGGTTGCTACCCCAAGCCGCGGCAAACTGAGCACGGGTCCAGGCTTTGCGGAAACCCTGGCTGCGGCGAGCTTCCTTCCACAGGGGGTCGTTTATATATATATGCTCTTCGTCCGCCC
>JBBDXQ010000073.1:0-21831 GCA_040902265.1 Anaerolineales bacterium | reverse complement strand
TTCGCCAGTATCAAGCCCTGGGCTTGGGATATGGGAATATCGTCGGGAAAATAGGTCGCATACAGGGAAAGGGCATGGATGAACTCGGGCAGATTTTCGGCATTGGCCGCAGCCGCGAGGTAAGCGCTTATCGCATCCTGGGTCAATAGTTTCGTCACCTGGTTTCTCGCCTCTGCCAGCTCCACCTGTGCCCTATCGGCTGGCAGGGAGCGCACCAAGGAGAAGCATTCGGTCGAAGCAGGGTCGCCAAACTCAGCTAAAGCCCAATTCGAGAGACTAAAAACTGGCTCCCTACAACCGGCTCGCAGGAAAAAACCGCCTTCACGGGCTATCAGTTCCCGATCCGTGGTCATCCTTGTCTGCGGATAGTTGTACTCTTCGCCCAGATAGGCGAACCCATACTGATATCCGGAGTAAAAATCCAGTGGCATGGCATTAAACCCAGCAAAAAAAGGAAGCTCCGGTTGGTCCTCCAGAAAGGTAACTACAGCATGAAGGTTTTCCCTGCGCTCTTTCTCTTTGAAAAAATCCCAGGCATGATAGTGCGCCGAAGGCAGCAAGCTGGCTATCCCGATCAGCGGGACGAGCAGACCAAATATGGTTGTTTTCCTGGATTTAGGTATCCCCGCCCGCAATAAAACAATGGAGCTGAGCAGGGATAAAGCAACCACGAAGACCAGGCTCAGTTCCATGTAATTCAAGGCCAATTCGCGGGTTGGCAAGTAGTCCAGGGCAAGGGAAAAGGCGAATACACTGACTACTGCCAGAATAAAATAAGCACCCAGTGATTTTAAGTCCAGGCCCTCCGCCAGGTAGATAGAAACAACCAGGACCAGGGGCACGCAAAGATATAAAAGGTTATCGTGGGCTATCCAGTGCGTCACTGGGACATATACAAAAGTGAGGGCATGGGACAGCGACCGGGGAAAAGGTCCCCATTCAAAATAGAAGAAGAGCAGAGCGAACCAGATCAACGGCACGGCAAGGGAGATTTTTCGCTGGACTACGCCATAACCAATCGCGATCAGAAAAACCAAGAGAAAGGGATCAAATAACTTGAAGCGGTTGCCCGCAGTGGGCTGGGTGAGCACATCCGGCTCCACGGGCGGATCGAAGACGTCTCGGTTAATGATCCAATAGTCCCCGCCAACATCCGAACGCTGTACGGGATTGCTCCGGCCGATAAAGGGGCGCGCCATGTCATAGGAGGTCAGTTCCAGGTTGTTGATGACGATCGGCCAGGGCTGCTTCGAAGAAACAAAGACAGCGGCTGCAACCAGGGCAAGAAAAAGCAGGCCTCCACCGACTCGCCTGATAGGCAGGGACTTTTTTCTAAGGGCAGTAAGCAGGCCTCTTAATCTGTCGCGGGACCAATACACCAGGAGGGCGGCGATGACAAACAGGATGGGGACGCTGGATAGCTTGGTCAAAAACGCCCATACCAGGAATAAAGCACAAAACAGGAACCAGAGCGCTTTAAAGGCCAGCTTCGAAGCGCCATGCGCCATTAACAGGAAGTAAATAGCTCCAGTTGTAGCCATGGTCAGCGGAGTTTCCGGATCTACCTGCGTCGCCATGAAGATCGACAGGGGGAACACGGCCCAGAAGAAGGCAGACAACAGGGCCGCCTTCTTGCCGGCCAGCAGGAAGCCGATCTGGTAAATAAAAAGGATGGTCACCAAGGAGGCAAGCAGAGGAAATAAGGTGGCTACAAATTCGCCTACCCCAAATACAGAAAAGAAAACGGCTACCGGTGCATACAGGCCGGGGCGGTCGATCCCCGGGTACGGGCCAGTGACCTGCAACTCGCCTTGCGAAAGTTTATGGGCGTAATATGTATAGGCAAAGTCATCGCCGCGCACCACGCCAACGAAATAGAAGAGCCGCAGAAAGAGCGCCAGCAGCAGTATGGCGAACAGCAACCAGTTATCGGCAATGAATTTTCGAACCGGATGGTTACGGCTGGGCATACTGAACCCCTATTGCGCTCGCATCGTTTCCAGAACAAAGAAGGCGGCCAGGCCCAGCAGCAATAGGCCCACAAAAATGGCGTTGGCAAGCACCGGGTCCTGATACAAGGCAAATAAGCCGATCATACCGGCGGTGGCGCCGGCCAGATCCATCAACCACACGGCCCGCGAAGGCGGCAACCCCCGGGCGACTAATCGATGATAGGTGTGGTTTGTGTCTGACTGGTAGAACGGGATGCCGCGTCTGAGACGCGAGAAGAAAACCAAACAGACATCAAAGATAGGCACCGCTAAAAATGTAATGGGCACAAACCAGGACGAGGCTTGCGGTTGGATGACCGGGTTATACAGGATGGATAAGGAAGCCAACAAGAATCCGATCGTTTGGGTTCCCGAATCACCCAGGAACAGCCGCGCCGGGGCGAGATTGAAGTAGATGAGCACCAAACAAATGCCAAGCAACGCGGTAGCCTGGAAAGCAAGCTGTTCCTGCCCCGCGATGATGGCGCCCAGCAGCAAGAAGAAAGCTGTCACCAAAGTCAGGCTGATCGCCAGCGAATCGGCGCTGTCGACCAGGTTGACGGCATTGGTGATTCCCACGACCCACACAATGGTGATCACCAGGTTTAGGATCTCGTCGACTTCGGTGCCCGCCAGGGAGAAGGCCGATACGCGCACTCCAAAAGAGATCATCACCGCTACAGCCAGCAACTGGCCGGCAAACTTGCCGAATACGTTCATCCCCTTGATGTCGTCGATCAAACCGAATACGAAAATGATCAATGCGCTGATCAGGATGCCTAACACTTCCTGCGAGTAAGCCCAGCCAAACGCAATCCACGCGATGGCAAGTGCGGTCACCAGGATCAGCCCACCCGCCTTGGGGGTCGGGTTCTTATGTTTTTTGTGCGCGGAAGAGCCGGGGATGTCCATGATCTTTAATCGTCGAGCCAGCCGAATAAATGGTTGCGCGATCAGGGAGGTCACGACCACCGCCGTGAAGAAGATCGTTAACGAAAAGAGTAGAAGCGCTATAGTCGTTGACATTAGGGAGAAAGCTTGCTGGGCAAATTATTATAACCAACGAGTGCCACCCAACCCCTAAAATGAACACCAGACCTTTAGCAGCCTCGCTGGCAAGCGAAATAGGGTAAGAGGAAAATGTCTTATAATAAGCGCTAGAACACCTGTTCTTGCTTATGGTTGTCCATCTGGAAACCCATTCTTACTATTCGCTGCTCGCTGGCTTGCCAGCCCCAAGTGAGTTGGCGGCCGCGGCAGCTGCTGCTGGCCAGCCGGCTTTGGCGCTAACTGACCATAACCGACTTAGCGGTGCAGTTGAATTCACGCTGGCCTGCCAGGCCGAGGGCGTCAAACCCATTCTCGGCATGCAGGTTTCATTAGCACTTGCGGATATCGGCGGCGGGCTGCTCCTGGTGCTGCTAGCCATGGACGCGGATGGCTGGTCTAACCTGTGCCGGTTGAGCTCCTGGCTGCTCAACGACCCCCATGGAGAATCCCGCGCCCTGCCCCTCGAGCAGCTAGCAAAGCAGCACTGCGGGCTGATTTGCCTGGCACCTGGTGCAGTCAGCCCAGGCGGCCGCCAACGGGTTATGGGCAGCCTCCAGGACCTATTTGGAGATCGCCTCTACCTGCGTCTTAGCGCTGCGCCTGGCAGTGAAACCCCCTCGGCTGACATCCCCCAGGTAGCTACCTGGCCTGTTTATTATCTGCACCCGCAGCAAGTTGAGATCCAGCGCCTAGTGACTGCCATGCGGCTCAACACGCCCATCACCCGCTTGCCAGCGGAGGCTTGTGCCCCACCCCAGTCCCATTTTCCAAGCGAACAAGAGTTCCTGGCGCGTTTCGCTGCCCAACCCGCTGCCACCCGCGCCACAGAAGATGTGGCTGCGCGCTGCACCTTTGAGCTTCCGCTGGGCAAAGCCATCTTCCCGGAGTTGGATTTGCCCGCGGGCAGGACACCGATGGATGTCTTGCGCGAAAAAGCGCTGGCTGGGGCGCGCCAGTTTTACCCAGAACTAAACCCGGAAATACTGACCCGGCTGGAACATGAATTGGAGGTGATCGAAACCACTGGCTATGCCACCCTGTTCCTGATCATGGCAGAAGTCGTTGACTTCGCCCACAAAGCCGATGTGCCTATCGCTTCGCGCGGCTCGGCTTCCTCCTCGTTGGTAGCGCACTGCCTGGGCATTACCACCCCGGACCCGGTGCGGCTCAATCTCTATTTTGAACGCTTCTTGAATCCTGCCAGGCCCAACCCGCCTGATGTAGACACCGATCTATGCTCGCGCCGACGCGACCTGGTGATCCGCCATGTCTACGAACGCTATGGGCACGACCGGGTCGCCATGGTGGCCACCATCAACCGCTTCCGCCGCCGCTCGGCGTTGCGCGAAGTAGCCAAGGCGCATGGGTTAACCCCTATAGAGATCAAGGCCATGGTGGACACCCTGCCTTACCGCTATTGGAACCCTGCCGGCAGCTCGGCTGATAAAAGCGAAACGCCCTACGCCGACCTAGAAGCGCGCTACCCCGGCGAGCGCTTCAAGTTAATTTTCGCGCATGCCGAAGCCATCCTGGATACACCTCATCATCTATCGATCCATCCTGGCGGCGTGGTGATCAGCGCCGGCCCGATGAATGACCGCGTGCCTACCCAATTCTCCAGCAAGGGGGTCACCATCACGCAGTACGACCTGACCGGCGTGCAACACGCAGGACTGGTAAAAATGGACCTGCTCGGAATCCGCGGCCTGACCGTGCTGGGCGACGTGGCCGACCAGGCGCGCCAGCAGCATCCTGAGCTGGGGGGAAGCCGCCTGGAAGTTCTCGATAATATCCCCTTGCACGACCCTGCCGTTGCCGAACTGGTGCGCAGCGGCCGCACGATCGGCTGCTTCCAGATCGAAAGCCCGGGCATGCGCGCCACCTTGCGCGAAGTGCAAGCGGACAGCGTGGACAATGTGATGGTTGCCCTGGCGCTCTTCCGTCCCGGCCCACTCACCGGCGGCCTCAAGGACGCGTTTGTGCGCCGCCAACTGGGCCAGGAAGCGGTGCAGCACATCCATCCCGCGCTGGCTCCCCTGCTGGAGGAAACCCACGGGGTCTTCCTTTACCAGGAGCAGGTGCTGCGCGTGGTGCATGAGTTGGCCGGATTCAGCCTAGCAGAATCCGACATGCTGCGGCGCGCCATGAGCCACTTTGATCCAGGTGAACGCATGCGAACGTTGAAGGAAAAGTTCATCAGCGGCGCTGGGGTACGCAAGCAAGTCCCAGCGGAGGTTGCCGGGCAGATCTGGGACATGATGGCCGCCTTCGCCAGCTATGGGTTCCCAAAGGCACACGCAGCTTCCTATGCCCAGATCGCCTGGCGTTCAGCGTGGTGCAAGGTGCATTTTCCCGCCGAATTCATGGCAGCCGTGTTAGCCAACTGGGGCGGCTACTATGACCAAAACACCTACCTGATGGAAGCCCGCCGCCTCGGCTTAAAGGTGCGACCACCTCATATCAATCACTCTCAATCCCAATTCAACGTGGTGTATTTCGATGGATCTCCCCAGCTCTTCATGGGGCTGGAGCAACTGCGCGACCTCACGAATGATACGCTGCAAAAGATCCTGCACCTGCGGCCTTTCACTTCGCTGGCCGATCTGCTCACCCGCGCCTATCCGCGCACGGGGGAAATGCGCAACTTGATCATGGCCGGCGCGTTAGAAGGCCTTGGCAGCATCCCGACCCTGCTGAATGAGCTGGAGAGCGGCACTTGGAAGCGCGGCCAGATGCCCCTCTTTGGCGTCGAAGCTGACCCCGTGGCAGATTGGAGCGATGATGAGAAAACGAAAGCGCAAGAAGCATTATTGGGGGTAAGTTTAGTTGCCCATCCCCTCGACCTGTTTGCCGGCCAGATCCAGGCGGCAAAAGCTATCTCCACCGTGGAGGCCGCCAACCGCTTCGAGCAGGACCTGCGCGTGGCTGGCATGCGCCAAACCTGGCGCCGCATTCAAACTGGCGCCGGCGCCTATCTTTGCTTCATGGACCTGGCTGATTTTGAGGGCACCTTACGCGTGGTGATCCCAGATGAGGTATATACGCGCGACCGGGCTAGCTTGGCGGGTAAGGCCCCCTTGCTGGTTTATGGTCGTCTTGAACTTAGGCGCGTATCTCCCGAACCGCTACTGAGGGCCAGCCGTATCGAGCGCCTGGACAAACGCTCAAACGGTAATTAATGCGGAAGCTGCATCCCGCGCCGCCAGGCAAGCAGGCCGGCCCAGGCAGCTGCAAACCCCAGGCTGATGGTCGGTGTTGGCCAGCCCTGGGTAACGCTCCAGGCGAGGATCAGCAGCATGGAAACACCTGCGTACAGCCAGATCAGGCGTGCCTGCCAGCCCGCTGAGATGGTCAACTTGGCGAAGGCTGCGAACAAGGCAGCCGAAGCCAGCCAGATGCCCAACTTGGGCGACCATAAGAGCGGCAGCCCCAGGCTTGACCCAAAATACACCAGGCCGCCAAGGATTGCGAGAGCCCGGTCAGCTCTTGTCTTCAGCTGCCGGGCGAAAAGACCGAGCAGCGCGGCAAACCCCAAGTGAACGATAAGTAAAGCCAAGGTCTCGAGCCAGTCAATAAACATAGCACACCTCCGTTATCTATCCCGAAGGTGTGCAAGCTTTATGCCGAATGGGGTTATGAAATGCGCGCCAGCGCGGTGAACACCAGCACCAGCAGACCCAGGCATAGATCCAAGACGATTAATTTCTGGAACTTGGACAGGACGGTCAGGTCCGCCGTGAGGCTTGAGCCTTTTGATCGCCTGAGCGCGGCACGCCTCAAGGCAGGAGCAAGACTCCAGGTGAGATAACCAGCAACGCCGATCATCCCAAAGAAAACCAGGTGCTTGGCGAAGATGGCCACCGCCCAGTTATTGGAAACAGACAAGAGTCCGACATAATTGGGGTTGGCCTCCATTTGCACCAGGCCAGTATAGGTAAGGATGCCAAGACTAAACCACCCCAGCGGATCCAAGCGCCGGTTCACGCCATCCAGCCAGGCCGCAAATTCTACCGGCTTCAGGCTGCGCCGCGTAGCCGGCAAAATAAACAAGGCGAGAGCTGCCAGGCTGCCTAACCACACGACGGTGACCAGCATATGCAACCAAAAAGATATCAGGAGCGCCCACGACGGTATCAGCATGCAAATATTTTCTTGGGGATCAGGGTTCTTCGTTGCCGTCCAGGGTGCACTTATCGCTATACCAGGTAACGGTGGGTTCCACTTCCGGGGGCAGCGGGCTGATGCTGTTAGCCTCTATGATCAAGTCGTTCGCCGCGCACCATTGCTTCTGTTGGGCTAAACGATCGGCCTCCGTGACCAGTTGCTCGGAATAAAACACCACGGCGGTAGCCAGGCGGGCTTCAGCAGCAACAAAGTTAAGATCATGTAACTGGGGAGCCGCCTGGGCAACATATTGGAAATATTGAACGGACTGCGGCCAATCCACTTCCCAGAAACTCATCCCCACGATATACCAGATGGCCCATTGGCGGTAATTTTGCGCTTGCGCATCCAGCGGGCCGATCTGCTCGGCGCGGTTCAGGTCGAATATGCCGCGCTCCAAGTCGCCGGCCACGATGCGGTCTGCCCCGCGGTTGCGCAGGGCGACGTAGTACATGCGGTCCACTTCGATGGGTTGGAAATCAGGGAAATTCTTGCGCAGCGTATCCAGGGCAGGCAGCAGAGCATCCCAGGTCCGAGCAGCCAGCAGCCCCTGGGCATCCGCGTAGATCTGGTCGGCTTCGCGCAGGTCGGGGGTCGGCGTGGGGCCTTCGGTCGCTTCGATCAGCCCGGCCGGATCGGTCGAGACGCCCTGGCACATGGAAGCCTGGATCAGCCGGTCCTGCGCGCCAGGATAATCCGGCACGAGCTCGATCACAGAGATGAATCGTAACTTGGCGCGTTCGCATGCGCCTTGTTGCAGATCGAGCAGACCCATTTCATATTGGAAATTAGCTTCGACGGCGCTCTGAAGACCTTGCTGTGCCTGGCGGGCAAATACACCTGTCTGATAGCCACCCAGGGCTCCCAAGCCCAAGAGAACCACAAAGGCTGCGATACCACCCAGCAACCAGCGCCAGCGCTTGGGGCGAACAGTTGACGGTGCGGTGCGTGAACTGCTTTCCTCCTTAGCGGGGGGTACGCGCTGCGTCTTGGCCAACCCATCTTCGTCAGGCTTGGCGGCCGGCGCAGGCTGGGGGTCTGAGTTGCTATCAATTTGAGACATGGGCGCAATTATACCCAGCGCCTTTTACGCGCCCGATGAGCGCTTGCTAAGCAGCGGCTGGCTAGGACTGGGGATTATCGGTTTCGAATTGTTTAATGGCGGTAAGCAGAGCTTTGTATTCTTCCGTACAGCCCGAACAAAGTTCCAGATGCCGTTTAATCATCGGCAAAGCCTGGGCGGCATCCTTGCCCTCCAGCTCAAGTTCAACGAAATGGTCGAGCTTTTCATAGCACGTTTCGCAGCCCATTTCATCGGACCGCGTACTAAGGGCGCGCTTTAACAGCTCTTTCAAGGTGTCAGACTGAATGCGGGCCATATGTCTTCCTTCTCCTGACGCTGTGGGTCTCTCGAGTATTACTACTAGCCGGCCTCGAACAGGCTCATCAGCTCTTGGGCAGACAAGCCTGTTTTCTCTTCCATACGCTGTTTAAGCCTTTGGCGGGCGTCGTGCAGCAACTTGTACAGCGCATTAGGGTTGGTGTCCATGCGTTCTGCGATCACCTGCAATGGCAGCCCGTCCTGCAGAATAGCCAACATGGCCGTGCGCTGGCGCTCGGTCAGTTCCTCGAAAATGAGCTCTTCCACCGTTCGCAGCAGGTCGTTCTGGGCGGCAGCGCGATCGGGCTGCGGCAGCGGGTCGGTCAGCAGTATCGGGGTCAGCTCTTCGCCCTCCGCGTTCTGGGTGAAGGATTGCAAGGGCACATCCCGCCAGCGGCGGCGGCGCAATTCCGAAAGGGCGATGTGAATGGCGATCTTCTGCGCCCACGTGGTGAAGCGACTCTCCCCGCGGAAGGTGTCCAGGTTCTTGAGGATCTTTAGCAGGGCGTCCTGGGCGAAGTCTTCGGTCAGGGTTTCAAGGTCACCATCGATGCGACTAGCCAGAGAGGCGCGCAGCCCGCGCAGCAGGATGGCACGCAAATCTTCCAGCGCTTCCGAGGAGGGGTCGGCGCGCAGGGCTTGCAGCCAGTCTGCATTGGTGCGTTCTGCCAGAGAAGTTTTCATTCGGGATGCGTAAAGATGATACCATCACGGAACATACTGGGAAGAGTCCAGGCCAAGATCGTAACAGGCCACTTCTTGTCCGTGGACCAGAACTGAGGGCAGGCCGCGCGCGGATAACGAAATGGAAATTCTGGCCGGAAATTCCGCATCGTCTATAAGGGTACTCCATAGATCATTGGCGGCAGCCCGCGAGTACGACCAGGAACTCCATGAGGTTCCCGGCTCCTCTGAACGCAATGCAACATGGCAGGCGATACCGGTGGCAAGTTGGTCGGCCAGAGCTGACTCTCTATTCTCGGCAGCGTCTTGGTAAGCAGCGACCAGTTCAGGCAGCGCGTCATCCGAAAGCAAAGCCAGGTAAAGATGATCCAGCTGTGCACCTTGTATTGCCCGCTCTACATTGATGCGCACGATGAAGGCATCCACATTGAGCAGAGGCAGAGTTAACGAGAATCCGATCACGGCCAACAAGGCTGCTACGGCAAAGGCTCGTTGACGACCCAGGGTCTCCAATATCACAACCGCCAGCAACAGGATGGCCAACCAAATCATGAAAACATGCGGGTAGGTGCGAAAGCGAGTAAAGCCATATGCCGCTTCGAGCAGGAGCAATCGCCCGAAGGCGGAAACCAGGGTCACGGCCACCAGCACAAACAGCCCAATTCCCAGCCCGGAAAACCAGTTTTGCTGCCTGCCTTTCCTGCGCCTGGTAATGCTGCTAAGCAAAATAAAGAAGGTTAAAGCGGCTAGCGCAACGATGACCAGTTCGGAAAAACCGCGCCGGGCATATTCGGCAAATGTAAAACCGCTTGGCCCTGCGACGATATTAGTTAATCCCCCAAAAAAATAACGAAACTGGATGGCTACAAAACTCACCAATAGCAGGAGGACGCTGGCGAGCATGGTGAGCGCCTCGCCAAAACCGAGCAAGGGCGCCACCAGGGGTTTTTCCTCCCCTAGCAGTTCTTGGTCCCTACTACTGTTAAACGCAACCAAGTAAACTGCCGCAAAACAGATTGCCAGCCCTAAAATGATGAGCCCTCGCAGAATGTATTCTGGGGCATACTCGAGATCGAAGAACAAGCCCCCCAGCCATTCGGCGAAAAAGGGATCGGCGGAACTTAGCAGGATCGAAAGGAACCAGAGCAGTGGCAGGACCAACAGCAGGCCGCGGGCTACAGGCGCCAGGGAACTGAGGGCTGATTTTTTACCCTTTTTGCCTCGGGCTGGCTTCCCTGGCGTGGCAAGCAGCATAAGCCCTTGCGGGATCAGCGTAATCAATTTGGCCGCGAAATCAGCAAAGCCGTAGTGCGGCCAGCGACCGCCAAGGAAACTGAGAGCGAACACCGCCAGCAACATTACTACTACCATCCAGCTGGTGAGCAGGGAGAGCGGCTCGGCGCGGAACACACTTACCAGCGAAAGCACCGTGATCGGGATTAACAACCAATAGCCGGCTGTGGCCGGCTTTAACCCAGCCTCCCAGGCCAGCCATAGACCGGCAATGACCAACAGCACTATGAAGAATGGGAACGAAACGCCAATGCTTTTCCCCCAGAAAAAGTAGTCAAATTGCCAAGCTAAGAATAACGAGAAGGGAAATAAGAATCTGGGTCGTAGAACTTTCGCCATGGTGGTGCCTCCCGGTCTGGTGACTCCATACGCAGAGGCTATGTTTTCCCCCGGTGGCTATCAAAAACTCTCGGGAATCCTAATAGCTGGCAACGGCGCCCAAGATCATAGTAAATATGACCAACAGCGCGATGGTAGCAAATAAGATCTGGCTGAAATTGATCCTCTTCTTATTCTTATTCTTCATAGCCTCTTTATACCAGAATTCCACTTAGGCGCACACCGCGCTTTGCCACCTACTCTAGATGACCCTTGATGCTCTCCGCCAAGGCGCTGGTAATGCCGGGAACCGCGCTGAGTTGTTCGAGGCTGGCTTGGCGCAGCCCATCGATAGAACCGAAGGTCTGCAGCAGCACCCGCCGCCGTTTAGGGCCGATGCCGGGGATCGCGTCCAATTGTGAGGCGATGCCGCTCTTGGTGCGCCGCGCCCGATGGGCGGTGATGGCGAAGCGATGGGCCTCATCACGGATGCGCTGCAGCAGGAACAATCCCTGCGAATTGCGCGGCAGCAGGATGCCCTGTGCCTGCTCGGGCAGGAACAGTTCCTCACTCTGCTTGGCCAGGGCCACCAGGGGCACTTTGCCAAGCAAGCCGTATTCTTTGAAGATCGCCACCGCGCGGCCCAACTGGCCTTTGCCTCCATCCACAATGACAAGGTCGGGGAGATGCGCGAAGGCTGCGTCCGGTTGGGCACCCGGCATCTGGTCGCCATCCTGGGCAGCCTGCCAGCGCTTGAAGCGCCTGGCGAGCACCTCTTGCATGCTGGCAAAATCGTCGGCACCTTCCACGCTCTTGATGTTGAAGCGGCGGTACAGTTTCTTGTTTGCCACGCCGCGCTCGAAAACCACCATGCTGCCCACTGCTGCGGTGCCCTGCGTGTTGGAAATGTCATAACATTCGATGCGTTGCGCGGCGCGCGGCAGTTGCAGCGCCTCTTCGATCTGCGCCAGCGCCTCGGTCTGCCGGTGGGCGTCCGCTTTCCATTGAGTCTGCAGCGCAGAGAGGGTCTCTGCCGCGTTTTCAGCAGCCATCCTGATCAGTGCCCGTTTCTGCCCGCGGTGCGGGATCTTGATCTCCACGCCGCCATCGCCGCGGCGTTTGCTCAACCATTGGCGGATGACCTGGGCTTCCTCCACTTCGTGGGGCAGCAACACTTCCGGAGGCACGTTGGCCGCCTGGTCGTAATACTGCTTGATGAATTCAGCCAGCACATCCGCATCCGGCAGCTCGGCGGTGTTCTCCAACATGAAATATTCGCGGCCAATCAGCTTGCCGGCGCGGATGAAGAAGACCTGCACGCAGGCTTCCTGCTCCGAGCGGGCCATAGCCAAAACGTCGGAGTCGGCGTAATCCGTGGAAACCACCCGCTGGCGCTCTACAATACTGCTGATGGCTTCCAATTGATCGCGGATAGCGGCCGCCTTCTCGAAGCGCAGTTCGACGGATGCCTGCCCCATTTCCAGATTGAGGCGGCTGACAATAGACTCGGTGCGCCCGTTGAGAAAATCGCACAGGTCGGCGATCATCTGGCGGTAGGCAGCCTGGTCCACCTTACCGATGCATGGCGCGGTGCACAGCTTGATGTCGAAATAGAGGCAGGCGCGCTCATCCTGCCCGGTGATCACCCGGTCGCAAGTGAGATAAGGGAAGATTCTGCGCAGCACATCCAGTGTCTTGTGCACCGCCCACACGCTGGTATAGGGGCCAAAATAGCGCGAGCCGTCTTCATCCATCTGACGGGTTACGGTCACCTTGGGGAACGGGTCCACCCAGTGAACCTTGACGTAGGGATAGCGCTTGTCGTCCTTAAGGCGCACGTTGTATTGCGGACGATGGCGCTTGATCAAGTTCATCTCGAGGATCAGCGCCTCGAGTTCGGAGGCCACTACGATCCATTCGATATCTTTGATGTGGTCTACCAGGATACGCGTTTTGTTATCCAATTGGGCCGCGCTGTGAAAATAAGAGCGCACCCGGCTGCGCAGGTTGAGGGCTTTGCCCACATAGATAACCTTTCCGCTGCCATCCTTCATCAGATAACAGCCGGTTTTATTGGGCAATGTGGCTAATTGGGCCAGGATCTGATCGGGAAAAACCATCGCACAGATATTCTATCATCGGCCTTTTTTGCCTGCGTTGAGGCCACGGTTATAATTCTTCGAGTGACTAAGCCCCTGGAAGAAGTGCTTGGCGAAAAGTTAAGAGAGCACGGCCTACGCCTGGCCGTAGCCGAATCGTGCACCGGCGGCCTGGTAGGCCACCGCCTGACCAACATAGCCGGCTCCTCAACCTACTATGTGGGCAGCGTGACAGCATATGCCTACGAGGCCAAGGTACGCCTGCTGGGTGTCACCTGGGAGACGTTGGAGAAGTACGGCGCGGTGAGCGCCGAAACAGTGACCGAGATGGCCCGCGGCGTGCGTCGTTCCCTGGCTGCCGATGTGGGTATCGCCGTCAGCGGCATCGCCGGCCCTGGCGGAGGCATGCCTGGTAAGCCGGTAGGTTTGGTGTGGATGGCCGTGAGCGCCAAAGACGACACGATGACCCGCAAGTGGAATTTCAAAGGTGACCGCATTGCAGTGAAGGAGCAGGCTGCTGAAATGGCGCTTCAAATAGGGATCGATTATTTAGATAAGAAAGTGAAATAGCCCTCTAACCGAACTGAGACGGGCTCCGAGTTCCAACGAGTGGCGTAACTACCAGCAGTAATCCCTTACAACAATCCCCCCGCTACCCTTTCTATTCCTGGTCGAGTCCTGCGATCACGCGCATCTTCTCCCAGGGCTTAAGATCGCCATCCTCTGCCAGCAGCGTGCGCACTTCATAGAGCTGATCGCGCAATAGCGCGGCCTGTTCGAATTCAAGGTCCTTGGCGGCTGTGCGCATACGGGCTTCCAGCTCGCGGATCAGGGTCTCAAGCTCCTTGCGCGGCAGCCGGTTGCCGCCACCCACCTTGTAGCCGGCGCGCTCTTCAGCCACCACGCGCGCCTTCAATTGATCGGTGAGATCGCGCACCGCCTTGACGATGCCGACCGGCTCGATGCCGTGTTTCGTGTTGTGGGCTACCTGCTTGGCGCGCCTTCGATTGGTCTCCTGCAGCGCGTAGCGCATTGAATCGGTGGTCTTGTCCGCATACATGATCACACGGCCGCGCACATGCCGGGCAGCCCGGCCGATGGTCTGAATGAGCGCGGTCTCGGAGCGCAGGAAACCTTGCTTATCTGCGTCCAGGATGGCAACCAGAGAAACCTCTGGCAGGTCCAGCCCCTCGCGCAGCAGGTTGATGCCCACGATCACATCGTAAACACCCAGGCGCAGGTCGCGCAGGATACTGACCCGGTCCAGGGTCATCACTTCGGAGTGCAGGTAGTGCACTTTCACGCCCATCTCTTGCAGATACTCCGAAAGGTCCTCGGCCATGCGCTTGGTCAGGGTGGTGACCAACACGCGCTCGCCCTGCGCGACCCGCTTGTTGATCTCACCGATCAAGTCATCCACCTGGCCTTCGATCGGCCTGACCTCCACCTCGGGGTCCACCAGGCCTGTGGGGCGGATGATCTGCTCCACCACCTGGGCGGCGCGTCTTAATTCGTAATCGGCGGGAGTGGCGGAGGTGTACAACACGGTCCCCAGGCGTTGCTCAAATTCGTCGAAGGTGAGCGGCCGGTTATCCACCGCAGAAGGCAGGCGGAAACCGTATTCCACCAGCACATCCTTGCGCGCTCGATCGCCGTTGAACATGCCGCGGACCTGCGGGATGGTCATATGGCATTCATCGATCACCATCAGGAAATCGGGAGGGAAGTAGTCGATCAAAGTCCAGGGTGGTGTACCGGGGGCGCGCTGATCCATATGGCGTGAATAATTTTCGATGCCGGTGCAATAGCCCACCTGGCGCAACATCTCCAGGTCGTAACGCGTACGCTGTTCGATGCGCTGGGCTTCCAGCAGCTTGTCGTGCTGCTTGAGGAACTTGATGCGCTCGACCAGCTCAGCTTCGATCCCAATGATGGCCAGGGCCAACTTTTCCTCGTCGGTAATAAAATGCCGGGCTGGATAAATCGCCACGGTGCCCAGTTCGCGGGTGATCTCACCGGTCACGGTATGGACCTCGGCAATGCGCTCCACATCATCCCCAAAGAAAGTGATGCGATAGGCCAACTTTTCCTGGTAGGCAGGCACTACTTCAAGGGTGTCGCCACGCACGCGGAATGCGCCGGGCTCCAGGTCGCTTTCTTTGCGTTCGTAATGGCTATCCACCAGCTGGCGCAGCAGCGTCTCCCGGCGGTAAGGTTTTCCGCTGTCAAGGTTGATCACCACCCGGCCATAGGATTCCGGGTTGCCCAGTCCATAGATGCAGGAAACCGAAGCCACGATGATGGTATCGGAGCGCGAAAGCAGCGAGGTCGTTGCGGCCAGGCGCAGACGTTCAATCTCTTCGTTAATGTCAGTCTCTTTTTCAATATAGAGGTCGCTGCGCGGCACATAGGCCTCTGGCTGGTAATAATCGTAATACGAGGTGAAGAATTCGACCGCGTTATCCGGGAAGAATTCCTTGAATTCGGCGTAAAGCTGGGCAACCAGGGTCTTGTTATGCGCCAGCACCAGCGTGGGCTTTTGCATCGCCTGGATCACGTTCGCCACGGTATAGGTCTTGCCGGTGCCAGTGGCGCCGAGCAGCACTTGCTCTTTGTAGCCCTTGCGGATGCCCTCCAAAAGCCTGACGATGGCTTCTGGTTGGTCACCGGTGGGTTCATACGGGGCTTGCAATCTAAAAGGAGGCATGGCTGAGGGTATTATAGAACAAAAGTTTTGCTTCGCGAAGATGCCTGAATCTCTACAGTGCAGTCTCCAATCTCTACTCTCCTTTCAGCAATTTCTTCTTGCGCTGTTCCCCACTCGCAACTCATTAATCACGCATTTTGACGAACGCTGCAAAGCAACGGTATAATCCGCCTGTTAACTAAATCCAAATTCAATTGGTGGTCTAAAAATGGAAACTTCTGCGTTATCTTTTGCCATGATCATCGTTTCAACGGCCCTGGTAGGCTGCATTGTGCTGCAGAGTAAAGGGGCCGGCTTAGGCGGCCTCACCGGCGGTGGGGCTGACATGAGCGGTGGCACATTTTCGGCCAGGCGCGGCCTGGAAAAGACACTGTTCCGCGTCACTATTATCCTCAGCTTCCTTTTCTTTGGCCTGGCGATATATACGGTATTAGCCACCGGATAAAGACCTTTCAACTAAATGAATAAACTGCGCTGGCAGCTCTTTCTCGTTGCGCTAGCCCTGGTTGCAATTGCCATCCTGTTGCTGGCGCAACAGCCTTTGCTGGGTTCGCTTGGCGCTGAACCTGCCCAGGGGGGTGTTTACATTGAAGGCCTGGTTGGCAGCATCGGCCGCCTCAACCCCCTGTTAGATCACTCCAATCCCGCCGACCAGGATATCGACCGGCTGATCTTCAGCGGCCTGGTGCGCTTTGACGACCGCGGCATCCCGCAACCCGAACTGGCCGAGACCTGGGGCATCTCCCTGGATGGCATTCAATACAATTTCGCCTTGCGCGAGGGGCTGCAGTGGCATGACGGCGAGCCGCTGACCAGCGCGGATGTAGTCTTTACGGTCGAGCTCCTGCGCGATCCCGCCCTACCCCTGCCTGCGGATGTACAGGCGCTGTGGGCTTCGGTGGAAGTCACCGCCTTCGACGATATCCACCTCCAATTCCGTTTGCCGCGCGCTTTTGCTCCCTTTATGGATTCCCTCAGTTTCGGCGTGTTGCCCGAGCACCTGTTATCGGGCTTGGATGCTGCCGCCCTGTTGAATGCGCCTTTCAATCTGGAACCGGTCGGCTCCGGCCCTTTTCGCTTTGAGCAATTGCTCAGCGAGAACGACCAGGTGACCGGGGTAGTGCTGAACGCCTGGGAGGGTTATTACGCTGGCCGGCCTTTCATTGACCAGGTGGTGTTCCACTACTATGCGACCTCCGAGGCCGCGTACGAGGCTTACCTGCAGGGGGAGACCCTGGCAGTTAGTTTTATCGATCTCGCCACCCTGCCCGCGGTCCTGTCAGACCCGACCCTGAACATCTTCAGCTCGCGTCTACCGCGCCTGGGACTGGTGTTGCTAAATTTAGACAATTCTGCCGTGCCCTTCTTCCAGGAATTGGAAGTGCGCCAGGCCCTTTTACAGGCAATCAACCGCCAATGGATCATCGATCAATTCTTGGAAGGCCAGGCATTTATCGCAGACACCCCGGTGCTGCCGGGTACCTGGGCCTATAACGAGAATGTGCACAGCCTTCCCTACGATGCAGAAAAGGCCATCTCGGTGCTCAAGCTGGCGGGCTACACCATCCCCGCGGAAGGCGGACAGGTGCGCAGCAAAGAGGGTATCGCCCTGGAGTTTGAGCTGGCCCACCCCAACACTGAGCTGCACACACGGATCGCTGAAAGCATCCGTGACAACCTGGCCCAGGTTGGGGTGCAGGTGAGCTTGGTGGCAGTGCCCTACGATGAACTGTTAAGTTCCTACCTGGAACCGCGCACCTACGAAGCTGCCCTGGTGGACCTGGATCTTTCCCATTCCCCCGACCCCGATCCTTATCCCTTCTGGCACCAGGCTGGGATCATCAGCGGACAATATTATTCAAAATGGGATGACCGCCGAGCCAGCGAATACCTGGAGCTTGCGCGGGTCTCGATCAGCCAAAGCCAGCGCGCCCGCCTGTACCGTAACTTCCAAACGCACTTTGCCCACGAGTTGCCCGCCCTACCCCTGTATTTCCCGATCTACGACTATGCGATCTCTTCACAGGTGCGGGGTGTGGCCGTGGGGCCAATTTTTCAATCCAGCGACCGCTTCGCCAATATCACTGAATGGTTCCTGGTGGCGCGCAGCGCCGTCGAAGAACTGGATGCCACCGCCGTTCCCGAAAACATCCAGCCCACTGACACACCAGCCCCTTAAATAGTTTCAGGTTGCTTCGTCTTAGCTTGGGACAGGGAGGCCAAAAAAAGAAAGTGTGAATTTCGAATTTAGAAGTGAGAACATAGCAGAAGAAAGAGGGATTAGAACCGCATGGCGAGTTCTAAACCGAAAGGGCCACCATCTTCAGGGGCTGCCGGCCGTCCGGGCTGGGAAAATCGGCCTCCGGCACAAACCACTCAAAATCGCGGATCGGGTGCCCCGCTTTGCGGGCACTGCGTTGGAGCTGCTGCAGCCAGACGTGGCGATCCACTTCGGCCACGTTGTTGCAGCAATACAGGGTGCCACCCTGGGCGGTGCACAGCAGGGCCGGCTTGAAGAGAGCGGGATAGTCGTTGACCAGGTCAACAACGCCGAAGGCGCTCTTGGCGTAGCGCGGTGGATCGAGGAAGACGAGGTCGAACTGCTGGGGTTCCAGCCTGGGAAATGCAGGCAGGCGCTTGCCCCGCACCCGCTGCGGCTGGCCGAGACCTGATAACTGGCGCAGGGCAGCGAAGGCATCGCTCTTGATGAAGCGCGGCCGGATGAACAGGTCATTGAGGCGGGCGTTTTCGCGGCCAACGGCGAGGCTGCTCTCGGCGAAATCCACATTCAACACCAGGCGCGCCCCGGTTTTGGCGGCGGCAATACCCACGCCACAAGTGTAGGCGAACAGGTTTAGCAGGGACTTGCCGGGAGCTTCGCGCATCACACGGCGACGGCCGGCGCGCAGATCCAGGAACAACCACGGGTCCTGGCCTGCGTGGCGGGCCTGGACGAGATAGGTGACGCCGATTTCGTGCACCTCGCGGGGCAGCCGGGCGGCCTGCATCTGTTCGGGCGCTAACTGGTTGGCGATGCGCGAGTTGCCCTGGCTGCGATCGTTGTAGATCGGGATCAGGTCCGGCAGCGTTTGGGCATAGAAGGTCTGCAGGGCAACTAGTTCCTCGGGCGCAAGAGACTGGTGGAAACTTTGCACCAGCAGCAGGTCCCCGTAGCGATCGGCGACCAACCCTGGCCAGCCCTCGACGGCACCGTGAAATAGTCGATAGGCGTCAGTTCCCTCGGCGTGCAGACGACCAAGCAGGTCTCGGCGGGCCTCGAGGGCGGCGGCCAACAGGGCAGTTAAGGTTTTACGAATGGGGATCAAGGAGTCGAGCACGGCTCATGCTGAATTGTAATCGTGCAGCACCTGCCTTTCCGGCTGTTCGTCGATTGTTGTTCCGTTTAATCCCCCTCTTCTGCAACAACTGCTATTCGGTCTCCGCAGAATACAAATTACGATAGATGGTGAACAACTCGTAAATACTACGAATATGGTTACGAGTTTCCTCAAAAGAAACGATCTCCAGGAACAAATCAGGGTCTCCGTTTGACAGACCCAGCCAATACGAGGCGTTGCCCGGGCCGGCATTGTAGGCAGCCAGGGCTGCATACATGTCCCCGTCGAAGGCATTTAATTGGATGGCCAAATAGTCCGCGCCCAGCCGGATGCTGACCATGGGGCGGTAAAGATCGTCAGGAGTGAAGTCGGGCGGCCAGCCGGAGAGCGTGGCCACTTCCTCTCCCGTGGAGGGAATGATCTGCAGAAGGCCGCGAGCGCCGGCGGACGAGGTGACAAAGCCTTCGAACAGGCTCTCCTGGCGCATCATGCTGTAAAAGAAGAGCGGGTCGAGCCGCTCGCTGCTGGTTTCCGGCAAGACCAGTTCGATATAGTAAGCGCCGAAACGCAGGAAGTTGAAATAGCGGGGAGCGTTCATCGTGGCGGCATCGCTCATCCCCGCCAGGCTCAGCACTTCCCTGGCGGCAAAGATGCCCGTGCGATATAGGCCCAGGTCGATGAGGTAATTTGCCAGGCGATAGGAATTCGCCGGATCGGTGGCCATGCTTTGGCGCAAGTCCTCAAACTCGGCGCGGGCTAGCTCATACTTGGTGAGGCTCCACAATTCCGTACCGCGCTGAAAGCGGGGGTCGGCAACCAAGGGGCCGGGGTCGCTTAGGTCCGTGTCCGCTGGGAGTGAGAAGGTAGTGCGGATCCATGCTTCGGCTTCGCGGCGGTCCGTTTGGATGTCGTAATCAAAATCGATCAACGTGGGGGGTTCGAATGTGTCACGACCTGCCAAAATATCCCTGGAGCGCTCGCTATAGTAGCCGGTAGGGTCGACTGCCGCGGCCTGCTCCCAAGCATTGCGCGCCCCGTCCTCGTCAGCCTGGATATCCAGGACCTTGGCCAGCCAAAACAGGGATTGCGCCTGGTCCTCCAGGCTCAGGGCGGCCTGATACGCGCGCAGGAACATACTCTGCGCCTGGACATAGGCCTCCAAACGATAGGAGCTGATGCCCGCCAGGAACATGGAGTCGTAGGCATACTGGGAGGAAGGATATTCCTCGGCTATGCGGGTCCAGATCTCGATGGATCGGGTAAGGCGGCCGCCGCGTTCGGCAATGCGGCCTGCCCTGAACAGGAACTCCGCCGAAGCCGGCTGGCTGGGCGTGGAGGCCACGAAACTAAGCAAGGTGTTTATGGCCGCCACATGGTCTTCGAGGTACAGCCATTGGGTGGAGGCTTTCTCGGAGAACGCATCCACCCAGTGCTCTTCGAAAGCGTGCTCTGCCAGTATGTGATCCCACTCGCTGATGGCGCTGTGATAGTCACCATTGGCGCGCAAAGCCAGGCCGCGATAATAGTGCGCGGCGTGATTGTGTTCTTCCGGATTAACTTCAAGGTAACGGTCAAAGGCGCGCACTGCCGCGCTATAAAGTTCCTGTGAAACCCCGCGGTCGCTGGTGAGCGTGGCGATGTAATAATCGATGAAGCCGCGTTGGAACTCATCCACCGGAACACTGGCGTTGACCAACTCCACCAATGCGGCATAGGAGGAATAAGCCAGCGGATAATTGGTGACGGCGTGCTGGTAATAGGCATAGGCCGACTGCGAATCGCCCAGGGCCAGGGCGGCCCGTCCCATCAGCAGGTCGAGGTCTGCTTTCAGATATTCATTGATGGTGGAGTCGAAAATCTCCTGGTAGGTGGCGATGGCGGCGGTGTGGTCCCCGTTGAGGGACTGGGTATTACCGATCTTGATCTGCACGCCAAAGTGATCGCCCAGGCGCGCCGCCTCTAGAGATTGCTGATAGGCAGCCATGGCTTCGGCATAGTTGGCGGCGTCCAGCCAGCGATCCCCGCGCCATTCGTTGACGTACGAGTCGATGACCCCGGGGCGCAATTCAAGATAGAGCATGTAGGCTTCTGCGGCGGCGGCGAAGTTGTTGAATTCGACGTAAACATCGGCCAGGGTGAAGTAAGCCCCAGCCGCTGCCTGGGTGGAAGGATACTGTGCGACCAAGCCTTGCAACACGGCGCGCGCATCGATCACGTTTTCCAATTTCAGATTCGTGCGTCCGATGCCCAGCAAAGCTGCGGCGCGCAATTCATCGTCATGGCTTTCATCTGCCACGCGCTGGTATTCGCGCAAGGCCCTGGCCCAATCCCCATAAAAATACGCCTGGTCGCCGGCTTCGGCCCGCGCGGCATTGGTCAGGGTTGGGAGCGGAGCCTGGGTGAAGGTGGGGCTGGGCAGCGCGGTGGGGCTGCTCGGGGGAGTTTCGCTGGGCTGGGTTGGATCCTGGTTCTGGGGGAGATTGCACGCCTGGGCTGCGATGACCAAGGCGGCCAGCAGGAGCAGCCAGGGTTTGGGCTTCATCGAGTGACTATACCGTGCGCAAAAAGAGGTGTCAATGCAAGCCCGCCTGGCATATTTCTTGTAGACTACTTATCGACCATTATGCCTGCTCAATACCGCATCTCTGACCTGCCGCAAACTGAGAGACCAAGGGAACGCCTCAAGCAGCAAGGCGCCCTGGCGCTGAACACGGCAGAATTGCTGGCTGTCCTGCTGCGCACTGGGGTGAAGGGTGAGAGCGCGGTCCAGCTGGGCCAACGCCTGCTGCAGACCTTTGGCGGGTTG
>JBBDXQ010000072.1:0-22661 GCA_040902265.1 Anaerolineales bacterium | reverse complement strand
TGATTTGGAGGCCTGGGGCGGACTCTTCCCCCTGGTGCCTGTTTTCGGCGGGCTGCTGATCTTTGCCTCCATGTCTTCGCTGGGACTGCCCGGCTTGAATGGCTTCGTATCCGAGTTCCTGGTGGTGCGCGGCGCTTGGCCGATCTTTACCTTGTTTACCGCCCTCAGCATGATCGGCCTTTTATTCACCGGTGCCTACATTCTCAAGGGAATCGCAAAAACCCTGCACGGCCCGTTGAACGAAAAATGGCAGGGCCATCTAACTGATATCAGTCGCCGCGAGGTGTTGGTTCTTGCGCCACTCGTCGTGTTGATGCTTTGGCTCGGCCTTTGGCCAGCCTGGCTCCTTTCCGTAATAAACCAGGCCGTGGTCAGCTTGTTTGGTTGAAATATCAGGTGAATTGATGCAGATCCCGTACATTCTCAGCGCCATCGTCTTCCTGCCCATAGTGGCCGGCGCCGTGCTGCTGTTCCTGCCGCCCAATAACCGCCGGTTGATCTACGGATTCGCCCTGGCGGTTAGTCTCATAGCCTTCCTGCTATCGGTGGTGGTCTATTTCAGTTTTGCAGCTGATGGCGCTCGCTACCAGTTCGTTGAGAAAGTCGACTGGTTGCCCGCCTTGGGTATCTCCTACCATGTGGGCGTAGATGGTATCAGCGCCCCGTTAGTGCTGCTCACCGGCGTTGTGATCTTCACCGGCGTGATCATCTCACAGCGTATCGATGAGCGCCCACGCGAGTTCTTCGCCTTCCTCTTTATCCTGGCCAGTGGCGTGTTTGGTGTCTTCGTGGCGCTGGACCTGTTCGCCCTGTTCTTTTTCTACGAGATCGCCGTCTTCCCCATGTACTTGCTAATCGCCTTATGGGGCTGGAAGCAAACCCGCGAGTACGCTGCGATGAAGCTGACCCTTTATCTTTTCATCGGTTCGGTGGTCGCACTGGTCGGCGCACTGGCCATGTACTTTGCCTCCGGACTGGGCACCTTCGACATGCTCGTCCTGGAAAGCGCCAACTTCACTGCCGAGTTTCAGAATTTTTGGTTCCCCTTTGTCTTCTTCGGCTTTGCCGTGCTGGGTGGCATTTTCCCCTTCCATAACTGGAGCCCGGATGGCCACGTAGCCGCGCCTACTGCCGTCTCGATGTTCCACGCCGGTGTACTGATGAAGCTGGGCGCTTTTGCTGCCTTGCGCGTGGGTATCATGTTACTACCCATCGGCGCCCAAACCCACCTGCCCTGGATCATTCTCCTGACCCTGGTCAACGTGGTCTATGGAGCGTTCATCGCCATGGTGCAGACTGATTTTAAATACATGATCGGCTTCTCGTCCGTCTCCCACATGGGCCTGGTGACGATGGGCTTTGCCACCTTGAACTACAACGGGTATATCGGCGCTTCCGTGCAAATGGTCTCCCATGGGGTAATGACGGCACTCTTTTTTGCCGTCGTCGGCATGGTCTACGACCAGGCTCACACCCGCGAGATTCCCAAGCTGGGCGGCCTGATGCGCATCATGCCTTTTGCTGCGGTGGCATTCATCATCGGCGGGCTCACATCCATGGGAATGCCTGGTTTCTCCGGTTTCATCGCTGAGTTTCCCATTTTTATGGGACTCTGGGCGGGCGGCTATCCATTAATTGCCATCATCGCAGTCATCTCGATCGCGGTGACCGCGGCCTACATTATGCGTGCCATCGGTCGGGTCTTCTTCGGTGAGCTGCCGGCCGAACTCGAGGGCCATATGCACGACATCCGCCCTTCTGAGAAGCTGGCGCTTGGCTTATTGTCCTTGATCATGGTGGCTATAGGCGTATACCCCAACGTCATCCTGCCTATGGTTGAGTCGGGCGTCAACGCCGTCTTGGCCCTGCTGGGAGGCGCCTGATGATCGGCTCGATTACTCCTGCGATGCTCCTGGCCATCCTACCGGAGATCTCTCTGTTGATAGTCGTGGCTATTGTCTTCGTCGCCGACCTTGTGTTGACTGAACGCCGCCGCGGCGCCCTGGCTTGGATCACCGCCGCCGGCTTGACAGTCACCTTGGCTGTTACCGCGTTCTTCTCGCTGCCGGGCGCAGGATCCGAACTGATCTGGGGCGGCATGCTGCGCCACGACTGGCTGGCCTTCGTCTTCAAGCTCTTATTCATATTTTCAGCGTTGCTTACCACGCTGTTCACCATCGGCTGGAAGGAGATCGGGCACAAAGGTGAGTTCTACGTACTCCTGCTCACTTCAACCATCGGCATGACCCTGATGGCGGCCTCCGCTGATCTGATCATGCTTTTCCTCGCCATCGAAACCACATCCATTCCGCTGTATGTGATGGCCGGCTTCATGACCCAGGACGACAAGTCCACCGAGTCCGGCTTCAAGTATCTGCTGTTTGGCGCAGTCACCACCGGCGTGATGCTTTACGGTTTTAGCTTGCTCTACGGGTTTGCCGGCACCACCAACTTGTACGAAATGGCCGCCGGCCTCTCCGCCGCAGCCATCCCCGGCCCTGTGCTTGTCGGAACGGTACTGCTCATCCTGCTGGGTTTCGGATTCAAAGTGGCGCTGGTGCCGCTTCACTTCTGGGCTCCCGATGTATACGAAGGCGCTCCTACCCCGGTCACCGCATTCCTTTCCACCGCTTCCAAGGCCGCCGGCTTCGCTGTGCTGGCTCGCGTATTACTGGCTGCCTTTCCCAGTATCGTCACGGATTGGCAGGCCATCATTGCCATCCTCGCTGCGCTTTCCATGACTCTGGGCAACGCCGTGGCGCTGACCCAGCGCAACATCAAGCGCCTGCTGGCTTATTCTTCGATTGCCCATGCCGGCTATGCCCTCCTGGGTGTGGCCGCCGCATCGGAGCTCGGCGTGCTCAGCATGGTGTATTACTTCCTGGTCTACACAGTCACCCAGATGGCTGCCTTCGGCGTGGTGATCATTGTCTGGCACAAGCTCGGTTCCGATGAGATCGACGATTACGCCGGCCTCAGCCGTCGCTCACCGCTGCTGGCGCTCGCCATGTTGCTGGCCTTCCTATCATTAGCCGGCGTACCGCCGCTGGGTGGCTTCATCGCCAAGATCCTTGTGTTCGCGGCGGCCATCGAATCAGGCCTGGTCTGGCTGGCTTTCCTTGGTGTGATCAATTCGATCGTAGGCCTCTACTATTATTTGATCGTGCTCAAGGTGGTTTATTTATCTGCTCCCAAAGACGAGCAACCGGTGATGGTAGCCCGTCCACACGCTGCCGCCTTATTGGTTTCGGTGCTATTGGTGCTGGTGCTAGGCATCGTGCTCTCGCCCTGGTACGCATGGGCCGCGGCCAGCGCCGCGTCGCTTTTTTAGCCGCACTCGTCCCGTATTTGGCTTGTGATATAATTCTCGAATAAGAGCAAAGTGGCACCAAAAAAGACCGAGCCTTTCGCCAGGAACCTGACGCTCGCAGCGGTGGTTGGGCAGGTCGGTTGCCTGACAGTCCTCATCATAGTGGCAGCACTCATGGCCGGGTTGTGGTTGGATGGCCTCTTTGGGAGCCGCCCCATTTTTATCGTAGGCTTGCTCCTTGCTAGCGTGCCAGTTACACTGATTTTGATGTTTTGGGTGGTTCGCAAGGCGACCTCCCGATGGCAGTCTGACTATTCGTCCCAGGAAACACAGCAGTCGCAGGAGGATTCCGACATTGGAACAAAAAGCTAAATGGCGCTTTGGGGTCAACCGCTGGTTTATTCTGCTCTTCATTGTGCTGAATGTCTGGGCCGTCTCCATGGTCTCGCCGCTGCGCCCGCACATTCAGCTTCCCGCTGAAGTACTGACGCACGACCCGCTGTTCATTTTCCCAGTCATCAACGCTCCGGTATATCTCACCAATACCTTGATTGCCACACTTATCGGCGACGTGATCTTGCTGCTGATCGGTTTCGGCGTGTGGCGCGCCGTACGTAGTGGGGCCATGGTGCCGCGCGGCATCTCCGGCGCCGTCGAAGCCTTCATTGAGGTGCTCTACAACCTGACCGAAGGCACCGCTGGCAAATGGGCTAAACGCATCTTCCCCTATTTCGCAACGATCACCCTTTTAGTGCTCGTACTGAACTGGATGGGATTGATCCCCGGCGTGGACAGTATTGGGATTTTCGATGAACATCACGTGGCCACTCTCGAGGTGGAAAACGGTGAGCATTACACCTGCACCTACGATACTGTTGCCCCAGGCGTCGTGGCTGTAGGTGGTGAGGATAATGAATGTGCTGCCGCGGTCGTGCCCTTCGTGCGCCCCACAGCCACGGACCTGAACTTCACTCTGGCTTTGGCTTTGATTGCGGTGGTCATGGTGCAGGTCACCGGCATCCAAGCTCAGGGGCTGGGCTACTTCTCGAAGTTCCTCAACGTCAAGACCTTCTTTTCTAAGCCGGTCTTTGGCGTGATCGATTTTGGCGTCGGCATCCTGGAAATGGTCTCTGAATTTTCCAAGGTGCTTTCGTTCGCTTTCCGTCTTTTTGGCAACGTGTTCGCCGGCGCTGTGCTTTTGTTTGTCATCGGCACCCTGGTGCCGGTTTTCGCCCAGTCGGCCGTGCTCATGTTGGAATTTTTCGTCGGCGCTATCCAGGCTATCGTTTTCGGTCTGCTCACCATGACCTTCATGGCGCAGGCTACCCAAAGCCATGGTGGCCACGAAGAGGCTCACGAAGCAGCGCACTAATTACTTAGGAATAATTTAGACTTAACGGAGGATTCGTCATGGAAGGTGATTTCGTACAGGGAGCAAAGATGATTGGGGCCGGTTTGGCCATGATCGGCGCCGTAGGCGCTGGCGCCGGTATCGGTATCGTGGTGAGCGGCGCGGTGCAAGCCATGGGTCGCAATCCGGATTTTGCCGGCACCATTCAAACCAACATGATCTTGGGCATTGCCTTCGCCGAAGCGGTAGCCATTTACTGCTTGGTGGTTGCGCTGCTGCTCCTGTTCGCGGTCTAGCCGCGGGCAGTGAAAGGAGCTCAACTTGGAAGCACTTGGTCTTAATCTAGGTTACGTTTTTGTCCAGATCTTTAACTTCGCCATCCTGTTTGTGGTGTTGCGGGTCTGGGTATACAAACCCATCCTGGGCTTATTGGAACGGCGCCGCGAAGCGATCGCCAAAGGCCTGGAAGATGCTCGCGTGGCTGCTGAAGCTCGTGAAAATGCAGAAAAAGAAGCGGAGAAATTGCTGAGCGAAGCGCGCGCTAAAGCTGCCCAGGAAGCCCGCGATCTGACCCTGCGCGCCGAACAGCAGGCCAAAGAGATCCGCGCCGCGGCTGAGGCTACCGCCGGCAAAGCCCGCGAAACCGCAGTGGCTGAAGTCGAAGCTGAACGCGGCCGCATCCTGAGTGACCTGCGCGGCCAGGTGGCCGCCCTGGCCGTAGCCGCCGCCCAGAAATTGATCGGCGAAGCCCTAGATGCCAAGAAACAGAAAACCCTCATAGACGAATTCTTCTCCGGCATCAAGGCCGGCAAGGTGACCGTGCTGGAAGGCGCTGAATTAGCAGGTGACGGGGCGGTGGTGACCAGCGCCCTGCCATTGAGCAAAGAAGAGCAAACATCCGTGGAAAAGCAAGTAGTCTCGGCCTTGGGCGGAAAAGGCCAGGTAACCTTCAAGGTCGATCCAAACATCCTGGGTGGCCTGGTGGTACGCGTTGGCGACAAGCTGCTGGATGGCTCGGTCTCTGGCCAACTGGGCGCTTTGCGTCAAAGCATGCGCTAAGTTCCCGCAGTATCAATTTCGAAATAGCATAGGGGCTGGGTTTCCCAGCCCCTTTTCTTTTCTACTGCCCCAATTTTCATCCTGAGCGGGTGCTTACATAGCTACCCGATGGAGATTCAGACCCAGCCAAGATCAAAGAACCTAGTATTCCAAAATACCTGGCTCTGCAGCTCAAGTCGACCACCGCTAACACTGCAAAAAAAGTATTCATAATGATTCCCATTCTGTCCCTGCCCATTTTGTTATAGAATGACTCAAACCTATCGCATGCCCACCCTAGACCAACTCCTCGCTGGCCTGGCCCTTACCAAACCTGTGCCACCTGTCGAGATCACCGGCATAGCCGTGGACTCGCGCCTGGTGCAGCCCGGCGACCTCTTCTTTGCTGTGGTGCAGGGAATGGATCGCTATAAATATCTCGACCAGGTGCTCGCCCGTGGCGCGTCCGCTGTTGTTGGCGAGCGCGGCGACCTCCAGCTCAAAATCCCCCACATCCAGGTTGCCGATACCCGCGCAGCCATGGCTCACGCATCAGCAGCCTTCTATGGCTACCCGGCGCGTGAACTGACCATAATTGGCGTAACTGGCACGGATGGCAAGACCACCACCGCTAACTTCATCTATCAGATCCTGCAGGCGGCTGGTTACACCACCGGGATGATCTCTACGGTTAACGCCCAGATCGGGGACCGAGTGCTGGACACCGGCTTCCACGTCACCACCCCGGAGGCCTTCGACACCCAGCGCTACATGCGCCAAATGGTGGACGCCGGCCTTACCCATGCTGTACTCGAAATGACTTCCATCGGCCTGGCCCAGCAGCGCGGGGCGCGACCGGGGGAGTTCGACCTCGCGGTGGTCACTAACATCACACATGAACATCTCAACGACCACGGTACCTATGAGGCTTATTTCAATGCGAAAGCCTTGCTGGTTGAAGGGCTGCGAGAGCCCTTTGAAAAAGCGCGGCGAGTGGAGCGCCTGGCAGTGTTGAACCGGGACGATAACTCCTTTAACGGATTAGCCAAGCGCTCCAAAGTGAAGCGCCTGACTTATGGCTTGCATCCAGAGGCGCAGCTGCGCGCCGCCAACATTGAGAACCATCCCACTGGCTTATCCTTCACTGTTCACGGCCCGGACGTCGTAAAGTTCCCTGTGCATACCAAAATGTTTGGCGCCTACAACGTATACAATTCGCTGGCTGCCATTGGAGCTACGGTGGTAGGCCTCGGCATTGATCCCCAGGCGGCTCAGGCTGGCATTGCCGCCTTGCTGGGTGTCCCCGGCCGTATGGAACGCATCGAGTTGGGGCAGGATTTCACCACCATCGTGGATTTTGCCCACACACCCAATGCGCTCAAAGCTGCTCTGGAAGCTGGCCGCCAGCTTACCGAGGGCAAGGTTATCGCTGTCTTTGGCTCCGCCGGGTTGCGCGACAAAGCCAAACGCCGCATGATGGCGGAAGTTTCCGCGGAAATGGCTGACATCAGCGTGCTCACTGCCGAAGACCCGCGCTCCGAGTCGCTGGATGATATTTTGGAAGAGATGGCCGCTGGCGCCAGGAGCAGGGGCGGCAAGGAGGGCAAGACCTTCTGGCGCGTACCTGACCGCGGCGCGGCCATTTCCTTTGCCCTTTTGCAGGCCAAGCCGGGTGACCTGGTGTTGGTGCTGGGCAAAGGCCACGAGCAATCCATGTGCTTCGATGAAACCGAATACCCCTGGGACGACAGGGTAGCACTGCGCGCTGGCTTGGCGGAACTACTCGGCCTGGCAGGCCCCGAGATGCCCAAGTTGCCGACTAGCGGATAAGCCTAAAGCTATAAAAATTCCTTAACTAGAGGAACCATGCTGACATCCAATCCAAACCCCCAATTCCCCGAGGTTAAGCGTTTTGTCATCACCTGGCTGATGGATTCTGACCCTGCAATCCGTTGGCAGGTCATGCGTGATCTTGTCCATGAGCCCTCTGATCGCGTCGCCGCCGAACGCACCCGCATGGAAACCGAAGGCTGGGCTGCCAAACTTCTCCAACGCCAGAACGAGGACGGGACGTGGGGCGACGAACCGGGTGAACCTTTCCACCGCTGGGACTCAACCCTGCACACGATCTTCAGGATATGGGGCTCGACCCGGCCAGCCAGCGCGTTCGCAACACAGTAGATCTTCTCAACAAGAATTTCACCTGGGGTCCTCATTGGGGGAACCCCACCTTCTTCGAAGGTGAGGTTGAACCCTGCATCAACGGCGGCGCATTTGAACTAGGTGCCTATTTCGGCCACCCTAACCAATCGCTTCTCGGGCGTTTGCTCAGCGAGCAGATGGCGGATGGCGGCTGGAACTGCGAGCAGGAGAACGGTTCCGTGCGTTCCTCCTACCACACCACCATCTGCGTGCTTGAAGGCTTGCTGGAATACGAGAAAGCCAAAGACCCCGACCCCACCATCACTGCTGCTCGCCGTAAAGGCGAAGAATATTTGCTCGAGCGCCGGCTTTTCCGCTCGCTCTCCACAGGCAAGCCGATTGCGTTGGATAAGAAGACTGAGCTTCCAGCCAAATGGACGCAGTTCTCTTTCCCCAACACCTGGCATTATGATGTCCTTCGCGGGTTGGAGTACTTCCGCAAGACCGGCGCAGCCCCCGATCCACGCCTCGCCGAAGCAATTGAACTCCTTGTTAGCAAGCAGGGTGCAGACGGCCGCTGGTTGCTCGAAAATCCCCATCATGATCCTGTGGGTTTGGAAATGGAGGCCGGGGAAGGCAAACCCAGCCGCTGGAACACCCTGCGCGCCTCGCGCGTTTTGGAATGGTATACACCCAAGGCTAACGCAATTGAACCAAAGCCCTGACTGGGACTTGCGCTTAATCAGCGCCTTTACCTATCATTTTCTCTGAAACCAGACGATGGTTGAGACCCTAAATGATGGCTACTCAGGTTTTGAGGATCGATTAATGGTAGGAGCACACCCCGCCAGTTAGCAGTTACCGACTAACGGTTAAATCAGAAAAGCCGGCTTTTTGCCAGCTTTTCTTTATGTGCCTATTAGTCTACTTGATCGCCATCACTTTGCGTACCATCGGTAACCCAAACACCAACACATAGGCGCCAAGCCCTGCAAAAGCCACGCCGATGCCCATCACGAGGGTTGTGAGCTCCAAGCCCAGATGCGCCTGGTGTAGAGTAGTCTGCAACGTTAGGCTGTTTAGGTAAAAGGCGCGGTTGGGATCCTCGCGATCCATCTCTGAATACGTCAGGCCACCGGTGGATGTCAGGGTATGCACGCGTATCACTCGGGCTTGTGCGTCGGCTAATTCTGCCGTATCGATAACCACCAGGGGAACCTCAACGCCCTCGGGGGCGCGGGCGGTTTCGTAGGTCAGCAAGATTCTGGGGTCTTGCACCATCAGGTTCTCAGCCCGCAGATCATGAATGATATGGTCCCGTTGATGCAGGCCCAACCACACTAAAAGTGCACCAGCGATAAAAAAGGCAGCCCCCAGCGCGACAGTTCCCCAAAAAACGAGTTGTTTATTCATGGCTTCTCCTATAAGGCGGCGAATCCGCCATTCGCATTGTATTGTATGCAACTATTCACATACATGCAGGGGGCAAAACACCCAATTTATCCCTAAAATGTCCCTTGCGCTAACGATTGAACTGGGACTTCCGTCTCGTGCAAATTTGGCCTGCAGCCTACTTTTTACCATCTCCACCAGGTTGCCTGGCTGTTCTTGGAACATCACCCAACGGCTATCGGCGTCTTCTTCGACACACCACGGCAGTTTCACACCATGCCTTCCAAATTAATTAATTTACAACCGCACTCTTAGACAAGGAGTATTAAACGGATAGAGTCTCGAACAAAAAAGGACGGGCAAAGCCCGTCCTTAAACCTTGAACATGGAACCCTTACGTGCTTTAGCGCCGTCCCCCGCGCCCATGGTCTCCACCACGACCTCGGTCGCCACCACGACCTCGGTCGCCACCTGGTCGGCGTCCCCCACCACCGCTGGGTCGTCCGCCGCGATCTTTCTCGCGGGCTTCCTCCGGCGTCCAGCCTTCAAGGACAGCCTGGCGGCTAAGGCGGATCTTGCCGCTGGGATCAATGTCGGTGATCATCACGGTTACCTCGTCGCCCATCTTCACCACATCCCCCACGGATTCCACGTGGCTGCTATCCAACTGGGAGATATGCACCATGCCGTCTGTGCCTGGCATGATCTCGATGAAAGCGCCGAAATCGGTGATGCGCACCACTTTGCCGGTGTAGATCTTGCCGATCTCCGGAGTTTCGGTCAGTGCCTCCACACGCTCACGAGCGATGCGGGCTGCCTCGGCGTCATCCGAAGCGATGAACACGGAGCCGTCGTCGGAGATATCGATCTTGGCGCCGCTTTCCTCCTGGATGGCGCGGATGGTCTTGCCGCCGGGTCCGATAATCGCTCCGATCTTCTCGATCGGCACCATCACGATCGTGATGCGCGGGGTATGCGGCTTCAGATCCGGCCGTGGAGCCGGCAGTACTTCCAGCATCTTGTCCAGGATGTGCTTGCGCCCGGCTTTGGCCTGCTGCAGGGCTTCCCCCATCATCTGGGTAGTGAGGCCGGAGATCTTGATGTCCATTTGCAGGGCGGTGATGCCTTTGTCAGTGCCCGCAACCTTGAAGTCCATGTCACCCAGGTGGTCCTCGATGCCCTGGATGTCGCTGAGGATTTTGTAGTTGCTGCCATCTGTGATTAAGCCCATGGCGATGCCTGAAACGGGCGCCTTAATCGGCACGCCGCAATCCATCAACGCCAGGGTCGAGCCACACACGGAACCCATGGAGGTTGAGCCGTTCGACGACAGGCACTCCGACACAATGCGTAGCGTGTAGGGGAAATCCTTCTCGGGAGGGATCACCGGCAGCAAGGCGCGTTCTGCCAGGGCGCCATGGCCGATCTCGCGGCGGGAAGAGCCGCGCAAGAACTTCACTTCGCCCGTGGAGAATGGCGGGAAATTGTAATGGTGCATGAAACGTTTGGTTTCGATAGGCGAGAGCGTGTCGATTGCCTGCGCTTCGCGGGGTGTGCCCAGTGTGGCCATGGTGAGCACCTGCGTCTCGCCGCGGGTGAAAAGGCCGGATCCGTGTGCACGCGGACTGTAATCCACTTCGCACCAGATCGGCCGGACCTCGGTGGGTTTGCGCCCGTCTGGGCGTTTGCCTTCCTCGATGATGCGGCGGCGAACCACCGCCTTTTCGGCCGAGCTATACGCTTCCTTAACATCAGCCGCCATCACTACATCTTCTGGGGCCAGTTCAGCCAACACGGTATCCCGCAGGGTACCGATGGCTGCATACTGATCGGCTTTACCCAGGCTCTGATTGAATATGGCCTCAAGTTCCGACTGCACGCGGGTGTTCACTTTTTGTTTAATTTCATCAGCCACGCTGAAGTGCTGATAGTCGCGCTTCGGTTTGCCGATCTCCTTGGCCATTTTCTCTTGCATATCGATCAGCGGTTGGATCGCCTTGTGGGCTTCCTCCAGGGCGCTTACGATAACGTCTTCTTCGACTTCATTGGCACCGCACTCGACCATCAGGATGGCTTCTCGGGTCCCGGCCACACGCAGGTCCAGGTCAGATTCCTCCAGTTGCTGGTAGGTGGGGTTGATCACAAAGTTACCCTCTACCCGACCGACACGCACCGCGCCAACTGGCCCGTTCCATGGGATGTCGGAGATCATCAACGCCGCCGAAGCGGCATTAACCGCGATCACGTCGATCACATTCTCATCATCGGCGGAGAGGGCATACATGATCACTTGCACTTCATTGCGCATGTCTTTGGGAAACAGCGGGCGCAGCGGCCGGTCTGTCAGGCGCGAGGTGAGGATGGCGCCTTCACTGGGTCGGCCCTCTCGGCGGAAGAACGAACCAGGGATCTTTCCTCCGGCGTACATGCGCTCTTCGTAATCTACGCTAAGCGGGAAAAAATCGATGCCAGCGCGCGGCGCCGGAGACATGGTGGCCGTCGCCAGGATCAGCGTGTCTCCCAGGCGGGCGGTGACTGCGCCGCCGGCCTGTCCGGCCAACTTACCGGTGGCAAAGGTGAGCTCGTGGTTGCCCACCTGGGCGGAAAACTTCTTAGATTCGGGTTGCATTTGTTTCTCCTTCAGCTCAAGCTGGTTTTAAAGCCTGGCTGTGCAGCCCGCCAATCCAGGAACTGGAATTTACCGACAAAACGCTGCCTTGTCAGCAAATTCCAATGCCCCGACCAGCGAGCCATTGAATGATTGGTTGATGAATTATAAGTTTTCTTTTTGCTTTTTGCCTCCTTCCCACCTAATAAAAAACTACAGGTGGCAGGGCCACTTTATCCGTGACCCGCCACCGATTTTCTACTTTTTGCGGCGGATCTTGAGGCGGTCGGCAATGGCAACGTAACCTTCGTAGTTGGTATTACGCATATACTCCAGCAGTCGCCGGCGTTGTCCCACCATCTGCAGCAAACCGCGCCGGGACGCGTGGTCTTTGCTGTGGGTCTGCAAATGGCCAGTGAGTTGTTCGATGCGGCTGCTTAGCAGTGCGATCTGCACTTCGGGGGAACCGGTGTCTCCATCCGCCCTTCGATATTCGCTGATAACTTGCGTCTTCTTATCCTTTGCTAACGGCATGACGTCTGCGCTCCTTATGGCAGGTCTCCAGGCATCCAGCCTTAGCCGAATGCCGGTCTAGTCGAAGGCGAGATTATACCAGACCCATCGATGGTACTGCTCTCCGCTTGTCATTCCGCCAAGTCATAATTTCAGCAGCGCCCGCAGCCGTGCCTGCCCATTCGCCGGCAATGCCATCATCACCTGCCGAGTGATCCACTCAATGCCGGTATTCGGACTTGTTTCCAGGCATTGCTGTAGAAAATACTCGGTTTCCTGGGGGCTGCGATACCCCAACGCAAGCAGTAGGTCGGCCAAGTCCGGCCGCAGTTTGCGATCGGGTGCTTTGCAGACCGGAGAAAGCATATCAAAAAGTAAAGGGAGGTTGGCGAAGTCCGTGTTGGTAAGTAGGTTCTGTAGTGCTCCTAGTGCCAGGCTTTGTTTGCGCAGCTCCTTACTCTCCAGCAGGCTTTGCGCAAAGGTAACCAGTTCTTCAGGAAAGTGGGCGCACAGGTTGGCAGTGCCGTGTTGCGTCAATTCCGGTGAAAGAGTGGGTTCGCGGTTTTCAAACGCCCAGCTTTCCAAGCGGTCGGTAATCAATTTGGGTTTTGCCTCGATGGCGCCCAGTAAGCGGGCCGCCAGTTGGCGGGTTTCCATGCTGCGCACCGCCCATAAGCCGTCAGCCACAGCCAATGCGGCCTCAGGGTCCTTTTGGGCTTGCTCTGCCAATTCCATGTGGAGTTGTTTCAGCAGTGGAGGTGGAACAGCGTAGCTGGATAATACAGGGCGCATGCCAGCGATCTGCCCCTGCCGGTGCACAGGCACAGCGTGATTCTGCAGCAGGCGCACCAGGCCGCGTAGGTAGGCGGGGGGCTCGGAAAAGGATTCGGCCAGTTGCGCAGCTTCCTGCTTTAGCCGGGAGAGATCAATGGTTGGCAATGCGGTCAACCAAGTTTTGCCAGGTTGGCTACAGCGGCATCCACACTCGGCGTGAATTGGAGCAGGCTGCGATGTGGGCCAAGAATGTGGCCATCGAGCTCAGTAAATAAAGTCTCAAAGACCTTCTGCCAGCCGCTCCCGATGAGGATCAGCGACCGCGCAGGTATGGACTGAGTTTGCATCTGGCTCCACATCGTGGAAATCTCGGTTAGAGTGCCCACCCCGCCAGGCAAAGCCAGGGCGGCATCGCAGCTTTCGATCAGCGTGTATAAGCGCTCACGCACAGTGGAAAGACGGCGTTCCTCGCGTACCCAGGCATTGGCTTTGGACTTGCGCCACACCTCGATCTGGTCGCAGGTGACGCCGATGGTGTGCCCGCCAGCTTCGTGCGCCCCGCGCGAAACGGCTTCCATAGTACCCATGTAGCCGCCGGTGAGCACAGTATGCCCCAAGTGGGCCAGCAATTCACCCAGGTGGCGGGCCTCTTCGTAGGCCGCGTCACCTGGAGACGGTGAGGAGGAACCAAAGACCGTGATGTTCACTTATCGCGTTCCTGCTTGATGCGAGTTTCGGACAATTTTACATAACTCTTGTTGGTCTCGTATCCAACGTAAATTCTGCCGCTGTCTATGGCTGCCAGCGCAGTCTGGCCGCTGCCCATGAAAGGATCCAAAACAGACTCACCCTTGAAAGTGTAAAGTTCGATCAGCCGCTTGGGTAGTTCCTGCGGGAAGGGTGCAGGGTGCCCGATCTTTTTCGCGGACACAGCCGGGAAGGTCCACACGCTCTTGCTGTTCTGCAGGAATTCGTCTTTGCTGATGGTGTACCGGCGCCCCTTGGGTTTTTTGCGGCCAAAGCTACCTTTGCTGTATACCAGGATGTATTCGTGAACATCACGCAGTGTGGGGTTACTGGCGCTGCGCCAGGACCCCCACGCAGTAGATGTGGCCGAACTGGCAGCCTTATCCCATATGATCTCTCCGCGCATTAAGAACCCCAACGAAAGCATGTCGCGAATGATGAAGGCATGTAAGGGGATGTAAGGTTTGCGCCCGAGGTTGGCTACATTGATGCAGGCGCGGCCGCCAGGCACGAGCACGCGCCAGGTTTCCGCCCACACCTGGCGCAACATTGCCAGATATTCGTTCAGCTTCAGGTCCAAATCGTACTCTTTACCCGCATTGTAGGGCGGCGAAGTCACCATCAGGTGCACACAGCCTTCTGGCAACTCGCGCATATCCTGGCTGCTATGGGAAAAGATCTGGTTGCGTGCTAGTTTAGGGAAGGGATTCTCGGTTGTGGCGATAGAGTGTTGCTCGGGGTGCTCCGCGTATAAGGCGCTACTGTAAAACGAACTGGCGTCGTGGTTCTCGCGCCCAGCCGCGCCAAAAGTGGAACTGCGCGTGCCTTTGCGTGGATTACGCGCGTTTTTCCTGGGAGCCATATCTCACTGTAACTTAAACCGCGCGGCAAGAGAAGGGCTAGCTTGGCCAGATGGATCCGGCGCGCACGATACTGCCGTCGGGTACATTTTCCTTGATAGTAGCTCCATTGCCCACCCGAGTCCGAGTGCCAATGCGCACGTTAAGGTTCACCGTCGCCCCCATACCGATCAGGCTACCCTCGCCGACGTGTACGCCACCCGCCAGGATAGCACCAGGCGCAAGGTTGACGTAATCGGCCAATGTGCAATCGTGCGAGACAATGGCGCCGGTATTCACTATGCAACCAAAGCCTAATGTGGCTTCTGAGCCGATATAGGCTTGCGGAAAAACTTGAGCACCTGCGGCCAGCGTGGTGCTGGGTTCCACTACGGCGCTTGGATGTACCAGGGTGGGGAACTCAAAGGTCGCGGCGCGTAATTTTTCGAAGACAGCGATTCGGCTGCTTATAGCCCCAATACCGCCCACTGCGTTCACGGCTTGCAAGCAGCCGGCTAACAATACATCGGCTAACACGCCCTCACCGCCCAATACAGGCACATCCAGTACATAGTCGCCTGGTTGGCGGCCATCGTCGATTACGCAGACAATGCTGTACCCGCCGATAGCCCTTAGTAGTTCAATAACTGCCTTTCCGTGCCCGCCGCCGCCATACACAATAATGGTATTAGGTTGGCCGGCTCCCTGTGGGATCTCGGCTTTCGCTGGATTGGCTGATCGCAAAATGTGGTGGACTTGCTCCTCGGTGATGATCGGACCAACCGGCAGGCCTGATAAGGCGAGTTTCTCTTTTTGAGCCAAGATCAGCGCGGGCTGAGTAATACGTAATCCTTCAGGAATTTTAGCGGCATTAGCATTTTTGTCAGCTTTAGGCGCTTTCCAGGTCTTGGTGCTGGCTATATAACAAAAAATCTCTCCGGCTCTGACCATCCCTCCGGGTTTGGTAGGAAGGCCGATGACATAGCCGCCCTTTTCAGCCGACAACTCGAATGTCGATTTGGTGGTTTCAAGTGTAGCCAGCAGTGCGCCGGTTTTAACTTTTTGCCCCGGCTTGGCATGCAGAGCTACCAGGCGCGCTTCGTTCTCGTTGGGGTTGATCAGGGGTATGGTGACGGGAAAAGCCTTGCTCATATTGGGGTTATACCATCGACTGCGCGGCTTCAACGATATCCTGGACGCTGGGCAACACGGCTTCCTCCAGCGGAACAGAAGCAGGGATAGGAAGATCGCTGGCAGCTATCCGCCGGGCTGATTTTAGCTGACCGGCAAACGCCTGGACGGCGCGGGCCAGTACTTCGGCGCCCCAGCCCATGGTGAAAGTGCCTTCTTCAATAGTAAGTAAACGCTTGGTCCTCAGAAGTGATTTATCCAAGGCGCTATCCAAGGCGCCTTCAGGGGTCAGTGGAGAAAGCTGACTAGGCACCACTAATTCACAAAAGATCTCGTAGTCGAAGGCCAGGCGCACGAGGGCTTCGCGGGCCAGTTCGGCCATGTAGCCGTAAGCGGTGAGCGTGAGCACTGGGTTTGGCGCGCCTATAAGGCGTAGGGTGTATGTCGGTGCGTAGCTTTCTGCCTGCGAGCCCATCTCGATTTCGAAATCCAGCAATGCGTGGTCATCCAGGAGCGGTTTTAAATACAGCAGCTTGTTCTCAATGAAAAAAACGGGACTGGAATCCTCAAGAATGGCTTTGCGCAGCAACTCACCCGGGTCAGCTAATGTATTAGCCGCCAGTGTCCGCAAGCCTGGTATACCGAGGAAGAGTTTTTCAAGCGTTTGGCTGTGAGTTGGCCCATAGCCGCGACGACCACCCATTGGCGTGCGGATCACCATCGGCACTTCTACCTGGCCGTCGTACATGCCGCGGAATTTGGCGATGCTGTTGATCAGTTGGTCGGCGATCAGTGTGCTGAAATCGCCGAACATGATCTCGATTATGGGTTTCAGGCCGCGCAACGCCATGCCCGCGCCGACGCCGGCCAGGGCTGCCTCGGATACCGGGCTGGTCCACACGCGGTCGGGGTATTGGGTGGAAAGCCCCTTACTAACTTTGAATGCGCCCCCATAAGGATCCAGCACGTCCTCCCCAATTAAATAGACACGCGTATCTTGAGCAAAAGCCTCATGCAAGCCGCGGTTGAGTGATTCGAGCACAGTGGTCATGTTAGGTAACGGGTAGCGGGTCGGCCTGTGCTTGCTCGAAGGCAATCCTCACTTCGGCAGCCACTTCGGCTTCGACACCGGCGCGCTGTTTGGCAGGCAGCCGGCTTCCCTGGATGGTCAGCGGGTCACGGGTTGTGCGGATTTCGGTCAGAGACTTCTGATCGCGTGTGTCGTCCCCCTTGGAATGTGGACCAAAGCGCTGCGTGTGTACCACCAGCGCCCGCGGGCCGCCAGTTTTGCGCAGAGCAAAAAATTCCGCCCCTGCGGCCGCGCTGGTTTGCTGGACATCGCTACTGTCCAGCTCGCGGTAAGGGATGCCGAACGCAGCAAACCGGGCGGTGATTGAACCTGCCAGGGCCAGCTGGATGGGCGTGGTTTGAGCGATATGGTTGTTCTCAAGCACAAAGAGGATCGGCGCCCTCCATAGTGAAGCGATGTTCAGGCTTTCGTAAACTACGCCTTCGCCCAACGCTCCATCCCCCAAGAAAATAACCGTAACAGCCTGACTTTTCTTGGCTTTCTCGGCCAGGGCTGCACCGACCGCCACGGGGGCGGTGCTGCCCAGCACTCCATTGGAATAGAAGGTTTTCCAGTGCAGGTGTTGCGAGCCACCCAGGCCGCCACACACGCCGGTGGGTTTGCCCATGAGCTCGGCGAATAAGGCGCGTAAGTCCCCACCATAGGCTATGAAATGGCCATGGCAGCGGTGATTGCTGAAAACAAGGTCACTGGTTTTGAGATGGGCCAGCACGCCGACTGCGTTGGCTTCTTGACCCAGGTAAGTGTGGGTGGTTCCGTAAAAAGCGCCGGTGGGGAAGGCATCCAGCACGTTTTCTTCGAAACGCCGGATGCGGCAAAGTTGCCGGTACAGGCCGGCGTCATCCCACATGGCAGGCATTATACTCGCCGCTCTTTGGAGGGCTTACGGCCCATGAATTCCCTCGCAGTGGCGTTGCCCGGCTGGCTAATACCTTCGCGCCGCAGGACTTTGAGGGGGGTCAAGAGCAGGATCTTGAGATCCAGCCAGAAGGACCAATGATCCACATACCAGGTATCCAGGGCGAATTTAGCTTCCCAGGAGACGTTGTTGCGGCCGTTGATCTGAGCCCAGCCTGTCATGCCCGGCAACGATTGCAGGCGGCGAGCTTGCTCTGGGGTATAGCGGTCTAAGTATTGCATCAGGAGAGGACGTGGGCCAACCAGGCTCATTTCGCCGCGCAACACGTTGTAAAGCTCCGGTAGTTCGTCCAGGCTGGTGGCACGCAGGAAGCGGCCCAGCGGCGTCAGGCGCTCTTTGTCTGAGCGTGGGCTGCCATCTGGATGGTCTAGCTCCTTCATAGTGCGGAACTTGTAAAGGGTGAAGGGCAGACCGCGGTAACCCGGCCGCCGTTGGCTGAAAACAACCGGGCTACCAAGGACGAGTCGCACCAGGATGGCAACCAGGGCTATCACTGGTAAAGCCACCATGCCGCCGATGAGGGTAAGACTTATGTCGAGAATTCGTTTTGAGCGAGGGATCCCCTTTGGCTGAACCGTTGTCACGCGAAGATTTTATCTTAGGCTGCTGGCTTGCCGCTAAACATCTTATCTAACGCTTTTGCGTAGATGTGTTTGGCGAGTTGGCGGCCATCAGGGAAGTGACGTACAAAGTATTCCATCATTACGCCGGAATTGATCTCCAGCACTAGGTTCTGCCCATTTGCTTCGACAATATCCACCGAGGCGAAACGGATATTGATGGCTTGCTGAGCTTGCCTGGCCAGTTCCACCAGTTGGTCATAAAGCGGCCCTACTTCAACGACCTGCGGCGCGGAACCTTCCCCCAAATTGTGTTTCCAACCGATGAGGACTTCCTGCCCAGGGTCGGGCACCTGGCGCAACTCGCCGGGATGCTGTTCGATCGCCTGGCCAGCTAGTTCTTGCGAAAGTGCGCCGCTGAGGTGTAATTGCTCGATGAGCTCCAGCACGCTGGACTGCCCATCGCCGACCACATGCGGGCGGCGCTTGGTGTAGAGCAGCTCGCATTCGCCATCCAACATCACGGCGCGATATTCCTGCTCGAGGTCGAGATAAGGCGAGAGGCAAATGGAGCGATGTAATTGGAACAAGGCCATGCTGATGCGTTCCAATTCGGCTGGGCTATCCACCCGGCTCACGCCTTCCCCGCCAGTACCAGTGTTGGGCTTGCAGACCAGCGGATAGCCGACTTGTTGGGCGTAGGCCAGCATGGCCGGCCAATTGCCTTTGGAGGAAACATAGCCGGAAAGCCTGGGATGCAGAAAGAGGCGGTGCTCCACGTGAGGAACACCGAGGTGGGCTAGTAGATCGGAGACGGCTGCCTTGTCTCCGGCAGCGAGTTGGGCGGTGGCGGTGTTGATCTCGAAGTTGTAGCCAAAGATGTGGCGAGCCAGGCCGGCCTTTTCCAGGCGCAGGATCCAATCCTGGGAGAAACTGGTTAGTTTGATCTGCTGAGCGGCGGCCAGCTCGCTGATCAGCGCCGGAAGGATGCGCTCGTTATTGGCTAATGGCATTGGAGGGTAATTGTACTTTCGTGGGCAGTAAAGGAAAAGCCCGCCGATCGGCGGGCTTTTGCTGTTTCAGTGTGAATTGACCGAAGATTTAATTTACCTGCTCCATTTGGCGGATGACCATGACCACTTTACCCTGCACCTGCACGGCGCGAGGGTTATCCACAAAGATGGGCTGCATGGTGGGGTTGGCGGGCTGCAGGCGCACGCCGCCATTTTCCTTGTAGAAATATTTCAAGGTTGTTTCGTCGCGGTCGTTGAGCCATACGGCGACCATTTCGCCATTACGAGCATCCTGGGCGCGCTTCATCACCACGATGTCTCCATCATTGACCATGGCGTCCACCATTGAATCACCCTGGACTTCGAGTGCGAACAGGTCTTCTTCTTTGTCGCCGGGGGCCAGCAGGCTGCGGGCGATCTGGACGCCGCTTTCAGCGTCGTAATAGGCAAAATCAGAGCTGGGCACCGGCATGGGCAGGCCGGCGGCGATGCGGCCGATAACCGGCACACGGATGAGGTCCTCGATAGCGCTGCGCACGGTGCTAGCTGCATCATGTAGCTGGCCAGAGAGATCTTTGACCAGGCGCACCCCGCGGGAGATCTTGCGGTCGCGCTCGATGTAACCTTCTTCTTCCAGTTGGTTTAGATAGTAATTGACCACGGAGGTGGATGAGATACCGGTTTGCTTGCCAATCTCGCGGATGGAGGGAGGATAGCCGGTCTCGGCCTGATAGCTTTCCAGCATGACCAGAATCTTCTTGTGGCGCTCGCTTAAACCTTTGCGACGTTTGGCCATCATTTTGGCACTCCTCGATGCAGACTTTCGTTCATTTGTGCTAAAATTATACACGAACATCCGTTCTGCGTCAAGCTTCGAGGACCTTCGCTGGTATGCATCCGGCGACCTGATAATCGCTTCTGAACCCTTTCAGAATGGCAGGATGTCTAGCGAAGGAAGGATCTTATTTTTTAGGTCTGCCAACTTCTTTTTCTGGGGGTTTATCGGGTTCTTCTTCAAAGGTGAACTGCTCTCGGGAATACCCCAAGGAATCGTCCCGATCGGCTTTCAGGTCTTCTTTGACTTCTTCTTCTGACTTTTTTTCTTCTGGTTTGCCTGTGCTCATGAAACCTCCATGGGATAGCTTAATAATACCCGGCCTAGCCTGCGAAAGCTGGCATAACATGAGAGTCTGGCCAATTAGGTGGAACCTGGTTGTTCGGAAGGCGAGGTAGAGAGGCCTCGCTTTCTTGATTATCTAGCAGAGTAATCAATTAAAACCGCGCGGAAATGAAAAAGGGGTGAAGGTCCGAACCCCTTAACCTTTCAGGGAAGGTATGCAATAATACAGGTCCCCCCAAGAAAGTCTAAACACAGGAGAGCGCATGCCAAAAGAAGCGGTGCTTATCACAGGCGCGGCCGGAGAGATCGGCCAGGCGTTAGTGGAGCAATTGGCTGGAGGTCAACACACTCTGGTCACTCTCGATATTCAAGAGCTGCCTCCCGAACTATCCGGACATTCAACCCATGTAAAAGGCAGCATAGTGGAAAAAGAAGTGATCGCTTTTCTGCAGGATGAGTTTGAGTTCAGGCGCATATACCACCTAGCAGCCCTGCTCTCCACCAAGGCGGAGCATATGCCGACGCTGGCTTACGAAGTTAATGTGGGCGGCAGCCTGCTCCTGCTGGAGCTGGCCGCCAAACAATCCTGGTTGGGCGGCCAGCCGGTGAAATTCATCTTCCCGAGCTCCAAAGCTATTTACGGGATGCCGGACTTGCAGACCAAGGCGGCCAACCCGCGCGCCGGCGAGGATGAATGGAACCAGCCAGCTACGATGTATGGCTGCAATAAGCTGGCTGTAGAACACCTGGGAGCCTATTATGCGCAACGCTATTTGCAGTTGGCAGAAGAAAAACGTACCCGGCTGGACTTCCGCGCCCTGCGCTTTCCAGGACTGATCAGTGCGCATACGCTACCCACCGGCGGCACCAGTGATTACGGCCCGGAGATGCTGCACGCCGCGGCCAAAGGCGAGCCTTATGCCTGCTTCGTGCGGCCTGATACGACCATCGCCTTCATGGCCATGCCGGATGCGGTGAAAGCCTTGCTGAGCCTGGCAGCCGCTCCGGCTGCAGCCCTTAAGCGCTCAGCCTACAATGTGAGCTCTTTCAGCGTGTCAGCCGAGCAGTTTCGGCAACAGGTGCTCAAGAGCTTTCCGCAGGCGCGGATAAACTTTGCCCCAGACGCCAAACGCCAGGGGATCGTGGACACCTGGCCGATGGATATCGATGACACAGCCGCGCGCCGCGACTGGTCTTGGTTTCCGGACTTCGACTTGGGGCGCTGTTTCGACGATTATTTGGTGCCGATTATAAGGAAGAGGTATCAGTAACAGAGATTGGAAAAAAGAAGGGGTATTCTTACAAATACCTTACGAACTTGTTGTGCTTATCAACCAACACGAAGACGGGTTTTACCGGCTCGTCGCTGATCTCGAAGGCCATGATGATGATCTCTTCGCCTTTCTTGATCACGCGGGCGGCGGCGCCGTTGGTGGACACTGTACCGCTGCCGCGGGTTCCCGCGATGACGTAGGTCTCCAGGCGTTCGCCGGTGGTGTTGCTGACCACTAGAACCTTCTCGCCAGGCCACAGGCCGGCGCGCTCTACCAAGTCTTCGTCGATCATAATGCTGCCGATGTAATCGACATCAGCTTCGGTGACGATGGCTTTATGGATCTTGGAGCGTATCAGGATGCGCATACGATCTCCCTTAGGAAGAGCAATTCTACACGAGAGTCAATACGGCTTTTCTTAGGCGGGAAGGCTGTTTCACATTGCACGGCTCGCTATAATAGCCAGTCGTGCTCATTCACCGCATCTTCTTGACGTTCGCGTCTGCTTTGCTCTTACTAGTCTTATCGGGTTGCCGGGTGACATTTGCGCCAGCCTCGCCCACAGAGACGCCAACCCCGTCGGCGACCCCCACAGCCACCATCCAATGGTTCCCTCCTACACCGACGCCCAGCCCCTTCCCGACTCCCAATGCGGCTCCCACGGCCGACCTGCGACCGGGTATCGGCGAGCTGCTGCTGGAGGATGATTTCAGTGACGGAGAAGCCTGGACTACGGGCAGTGATAACGAGGGGTTAGCGCAAGTTTCGGGCGGCGGTCTCCTGCTGGGTTTGACTGCGGAGCGCAGCTATTTATTCAGCACGCGCAATGCGCCGGTGTTC